>JAICEP010000529.1 GCA_025924095.1 Sorangium sp. | reverse complement strand
GGCCTGGCCATGGAGCTCACGGTCGCGCTGATGCTGATCGGCCTCGGCGCGTACCACCTCCTGCGGCTCTACCGGTCGGTCCGGCGGGGCGAGCCGCAGGCGCAGGGGGCGGAGCATCACGAAGGCCACCGGCACGGCGTCGGCTGGGCGGATCGCGTGTTCGGCCGGTCGCGCGTCTACGGGAGCCTCCGGCCGCTGCTCATCGGCGTGGTGCACGGGGTGGCGGGCTCCGCGGCGGTCGCGCTCCTGGTGCTGACCACGGTGCACGATCCGCGGTGGGGGCTCGGGTACATCGCGCTGTTCGGCGCAGGCACGATCGCCGGGATGATGCTGATCACCGGGATGCTGGCCGTGCCGTTCGCGTACACGAACGCCCGCTTCGGCGGGATGCACCGCGCGCTCGGCGCGGCCGCGGGCCTGCTCAGCGTGGGCTTCGGCCTGTTCCTCGCCTACGACATCAGCATCGGGTCCGGGCTGTTCACGGCCAACCCGCAGTGGACGCCCGGCTGACGGCGCCCGTCGCGAGCCACCGGACGCCCACGGCGCCCGCCGCGGGCCACCGGGCGCCTACCGGCTCGCGGTCGACCACGCGCGCTCGGCCTCGCGCGGCGGCGGCGGCGCGAGGTGCGCGTCGATCTGGGTCATCAGCCAGTCCATGAACTCGTCCTTCAGGATCGTCTGCGCCACGTGCAGGTCGGTCCAGACGGGCGCGCGCGCCGCGGCCCGATCGCTCGTCTGCACCACGACCGGGATCGTGCAGAACCTCGCGTCGGCGCGCATCGCGCGGATGAGCTCCATCCCGTTCATGACGGGCATGTGGACGTCCACGATGGCCAGCGCCACGGGCTCGCTCGAGAGCAGCGCGAGGGCGTCGCGCCCGTTCTCGGCCTCGAGCACGGTGAAGCGCGGCTCGAGGATGAACCGGTAGCACTCGCGGATGTCCGCGTCGTCGTCCACGACGAGGACGGCGACCCCCTCGACGGCGCCGAGCACGCGCTCGACGGCGGCGCGCAGCTCCGGGGCGGTGACGGGCTTCCGCACGTAGCCGGCGACCCCTCGCAGGATCGCCTCCGCGGGCTTGTTCACGACGGAGACGAGCATCACGGGCACCCGCTCGCGCGACTGCACGAGCCGGTTGAAGGCGAAGCCATCCATCTCGGGCATCAGGAAATCGGTGAGGATGAGGTCCGGCGTCCAGGTCCGGAGGAGCTCCAGCGCCGCGCTCCCGCCGCTCACGGTCCGGACGTCGTACGCCGCGCCGCCGAGCGCCTCGGCCATCCACGCGAGCGTCCCCGAATCATCGTCGACCAGCAAGAGCTTGGCCATGTCATCCCTCCCTTCCCGTCTCGCGCTGGGCCCCGCCGCCCGTCGCCTCGCCCGCCGCGCCGACGCGCCGCAGCCGGACCCAGAACCTCGCCCCTCCTTCCGGCCGCGCCTCGTGGCCGATCGCCCCGCCCCACCGCTCCACCGCGATCCGGGCGCCGTAGAGCCCGAGGCCGCTGCCCGCCCCCGGGTCGCGGCCGTACGCGAACTTCTGGAACAGGCGCGGCGCGATGGCAGGCGAGACGCCCGGGCCCTCGTCCTCCACCGTCACGCGAGCCCACCCGGGCTCGTCCTCGTGCACGAGGACCCGCACCGACGTGCGCGCAGGCGCGAAGCGGAGCGCGTTCTCGACGAGGTTGGAGACGACGCGCGCGAGCCTGCGCCCCTCGCCGAGGACGCAGCACGGCTGTCCCCCGCCGCTCTCCGGCGGCCCTTCCAGGCGAACACACCGGCTGCACGCCATGGGCAGGAGCGCCTCGATGACCTGCGCGACGGTGCCGCGCAGGTCCGCCACCTCGGCGAGCTCGCCGCCGGAGGCATCGAGCGCGGCCCCCTCGGCGGCGAAGGTGTCGAGGATCTCCCGGATGAGCTCGCGCTGGCGCAGGGCGGCCTTCAGCGCGACCGCGGCGAGCGCGCCGCTCTTCTCGGGGAGCGGCTGCTCCTGCAGCAGGGACAGGGCGCCGAGGAGGCTGTTCAGCGGGCCGGAGAGGTCGTGGACGATGCAATGGACGAGGACGTCCTTCCGCTCGACCTCGCGCGACAGCGCCTCGTGCACGAGGCGCAGCTCGCGCGCCCGCTGGAGGACGCGGCGGCGCTCGTGAAACAGCGCGTCGTTCCGGGTGATCACGAGCAGCCGCGAGGAGCCCACGCAGAGCGCCGTCGCCTCGAGGTGCAGCGCCTCGTCGTCCTCGGTCATCTGCGTCCAGCCGTCGGATCGCACGCTCCCCTGCGTGCAGCCGTCGGGTCGCGCGCTCCGCGATGCGTCCGTGGACCAGGCCCGCTCCGCCTCGGGGAGGAACACCTCCAGGAACGGCAGCGCGCGATCGATCCGGAGCGGCGTATCGCGCCACGGCGGCGCGATCCCGAGCCGGAGGAACCAGGGCGGCGGCTCGCCGCGGACGACGAAGGTGCCGTCGCGCAGGCGCTCGAGCACGAGCTTGTCCAGCGCCGAGAGGAGCCAGGTGTCCACGTCCATCAACCCCGCCACAAGGGAGCATCGCTCCCCAGCATGGCGCGCGCGAGCGCGCTGAACGCGCCCTCGACCCCGGCGCCGGTCTTGGCGCTCGTCCTCGTGACCAGGAGGCCCGCCCTCCTCAGCCTGGCCTCGGCGGCCTCGTCGATCTCCCACGCTGCCGTGAGATCGGCCTTGTTCAGGGCGACGACGGACGGGAGCTCCCCGGCCGTCGCCCGCGCGGCGGCGTGGAGGCGGAGCCCCGTCTCCACCGTGAAGCGCCGCGTGCCGTCGATGACGAGGAGCAAGCCCGCGGAGCCGCGCACGTACGATATCTGGACGTCCTGGAACTCGTCCTCTCCGCTCAGGTCCCAGAGGATGAGGTCGAGCTCGCGATCATCGCACCTCACGCGCCGCGTCTCGATCGTCACGCCGATGGTCGTCAGGTAAGACTCGGAGAAGATGCTGCGCGCGAAGCGGGCGACGAGGCTCGTCTTGCCGACCCCCGTGGCGCCCAGCACGCAGACCTTGCGTTTCTCCGCCATGACTCACTCCTTGCTCGCCGCGCGCAGGTCCACAAGGAAGATCACGCTGCGCGCGCGCCGCTCGTCCGCGCCGGCGATGCACCCTGTCCGCGCCGCTCCCCCGGGGCAGGACGGGGACAGGAGCTCGCGCCGCAGGCCCGCGCCGCTCGCGCGCAGCCGGTCGGCCGGGACCCCGCGCGCGCCGAGCTCGGCCGCGACGTGCTCCGCGCGGGCCAGGCTGAGCGCGCGATTCGACGCCTCCGATCCGACCGGATCCGCGTAGCCGATCACGCGGATCTCGGCGGTCATGCCGGCCTCGCGCGCGAGCGCGAACAGTCGATCGGCCGCGGCCGCGACCTCGTCGACGCGCGCGCGCTGCTCGGAGGAGAGCCGCGCAGCGCCGCGGCGGAAGAGGAGCTCCACCCCCTCCAGGGAGCTCGCCGCGGCGCGCGCCCGGTCGATCGACTCCTGGGCCTGCAGGCGCTCGCCGTCGAACCCCGAGACGCCCGGGAGCACCGCCGCCGACCAGCGCGCGCGCTCGATCCAGCGCTCGGGCGCGACCCCGCTGGCCACGAGGACACCGTCGCGCAGCGAAAGAGAGACCCCCGGCGGCGGCTCCAGCGCGCGCGCCGCCCGGCGCTCGACGATCTGCGGGTGGAGAGAATAGAAGGGCTCGAAGCGCAGCGTGACCGCCGGGGGCGCGGGGACGCCGCGCTCGATGACCGCCCTCGGATCGGCGGCGAGCGGATCGCGCACCCCCGTGAGCACGACCTGGCCGTCGCGCCGCTCCGCCGCCGTCACAAGCAGGCCGGGCTCGCGCCGCAGCGCCTCGACGCAGCCGGCGAAGCGGCGCTCGTCCTCCCACGAGGCGCGCATCCAGAAGACGAGGGCGGTCGCGGCGAGCGCTGCCAGCACGGCGGCCGCCGCGAGCGCGGCCCGACCTCGGCCCGGGGCCGACCTGCGTTGCTGTTGCAGGCAGCGCGAGAGCAGCTCGCGGGCGCCGGAGAACGGCGTCCGATCGCCGCGGAAGCCGGCGAGCTCGCCCCCGTACACGAGGTGAACGCGCTCCAGCGTCTCGCCCAGGACGGACCCGTACGCCGGCGGCGCCACGCCGCGCACGATGGCCACGAGGAGGGCCGACGGGCCATGCTCCACCCACCCCGTGAGATCTCCCACGCGAAAGCGCTCCAGCCGCGCATCGGTCCGGAACGCGTCGTGGGCGAACGCGTCGATGGCGGTGAGCATCGCCGAGACCTGATCGGGATCCCTGTAGGGGATGTCCTCGGAGGTCACGTGCTCGAGGGCGATCCCCGTCCCGCGGTGGACAAGGAAGAGCTGCTCGGTCCGGTAGACCATCGAGCGGAGCAGCACCACCTCGGCGAAAGAGCGCCCCGTGCGGCGCGCCTCGAGGCGCCAGCGCAGGCTCTCCCAGGACAGGCCGAGGGCGAGCGCCTCGTTGAGGCGCTGGATCATCGCCCGGAGAGCGCAGGCCACGGCCCTGCGGATGGCCGGCCCCATGGCGGGGGAGATCGCGTCCGCGAACGACCCCGGGTCCCGGCGCACGCGCTCGTGGATCGCGTCGGTGATGAGCGGCTCCAGCGCCCACGAGAGCGCCTCGCCCTTCTTGCGGCTCTCGATCACGGCCTCGGGCAGCGCCCCCGCGACCATCTCGGCCATGGACTGGTCCAGCCGCTCCTCGATCCGCCGGATGCGGCGCTGCTCGGGGCCCACCAGCAGGGGGCGGAGGTCTTCGAGCGTCCTCACCGGCGAGGGTGCCCCGCGACGCGGTCTCGGCTGTCCCATCGTTCGTCTCCGGACCTCCGCGCCCGCTCGCCGGAGCGGCGCCGTCGCCTCACGCGGCCTCGTCCGAGCGGCGCTCCGTCTTCTGGTACCGCTCGGACTCCGCGGCCCCCTCGCGCGTCGGCGTGTCCGGCGCGCCCGCGTCGGCGCTGTCGGTCCACATGGCGGCGAGCTCGCGCTCGAGCAGGTTGCTCAGCTCGCTCCGCGTACGCCGCGTCTCGTCGAGGAACGAGTTGGACTGTTCGAGCAGCTGTTGCCGGAGCTCGCGCTGCGTGCGCGCCACGAGATCTTCCAGCCGCTGGACCCGCTGCTCGAGCAGCTCGAGCCCCTCGCGCGAATCGCGCGCGATGTTGCCGAGCGCGCCGACGCCGGCCGCGCGGTGGGCCTCGATCGACGCGCTGAGCGCCTCGATCTCCCTGCGCACGTGCGCCTCCAGCACGTCCAGGCGCCGTCGCGCCTCGATCCGGAGCTCCTCCGCCTGGGCGGCGACCTGAGCGTCGGTGTGCGAGAGCCGGCGAGCGAGCTCGCGGAGCTGGGCGCCGCACAGGATGTCACGCACCTGTTCCAGGCTGTTGGTGATCGCGGATTCCACGTGCCCTGCGCTCGCTTCGAGCTCCGTCCGCCCGCTCGTCCTCATGGTCATGATGAAGATCCCCCGACGCGCTACATGGGTCAGCGCCGCGGCTGCTGGTAGCCCTCGGGAGGGCGTCGGGGCTGGCCACGGCGCGGGCCGAGAAGCCGCTCGGCCGCTCCGGGGCGGCGCATAGCGCACGGGGGCTCCCGGAGCGCGGGAAGAGGCGTGCGCGCGGGGACGGACGCGGTGACAGCCATGCTCGCGAGGATCGCGCGCCGGACCGCCGCCGTGGAACACTGGCGCCACGGAGGGCCCTCAGGGCGCCATGGAGGGCCTTCGGGGCCGGAGAAGGGCTCGGGGGCGCCAGAGGGCTCAGGAGGGCCCTCTGGGCGCCACG
>JAICEP010000528.1 GCA_025924095.1 Sorangium sp. | reverse complement strand
GCGCGCCGCGATCGCGCGGGCGCGGCGCCCGAAAGCTGCGCCATGGTGCGCGCCCCTCCCGTCTTGTGCGATCGCGGAGGCGGACCCCCATCCGTCGCCGACGGGCACCTCGTTCGATGCTCCTCGCAGCGCCCGGGCCGGTCTCCCGCACGCCTCCCGTGCAGTGCCCCACGTCACGATGGAGCGAGGCGGCCGCGCGGGGCGCGCTCGGCGAGCGCCAGGGAGGTCGGGCGCGCGCGGTCGTCGCTCGCGGCGGACCTCAAGAAGCGGGGGATCCGATGACGTCCGCCCGGGTGAGGCCGACGAGCCGCGAGCTCATCTCCCAGAGCCGCGCGGCCGCCTCGGCGTCCGTCGCCATCCCCTTGAGGGGCCTCACCCGGGTCCGCTCGAAGAAGGCGGGGCCCTCCGTGGGCGACGTGTCGGCCAGGATCGCGAGGAGGTTCGCGGCGGCCTGCGTCGGGGTCGCGCCCACGACGTCGATCAGCGTCTTGAGGACGCGAGAGCTCCCCTCGAAGAGCCCCGACCGCACGAGCCCGGGGTAGTAGCAGAGCACCTGGGCCCCCGTGCCCGAGAGCGCCTCCGAGAGCCGGTGCGCCGCGAGCACGAGCGCGAGCTTCGACCGCGCGGACGCGGCGAGGAACGAGTAGGAGCGCTTCGACATGAGGTCGTCGAAATCGAGCCGGATGCCGTCCACCGGCGCGACAAGGTTGACCACGCGCGCGTCGCGCGCGGCCTTGAGCCGGCCGAGCAGCAGGTTCGACAGCAGGAAATGCGACAGGTAGTTCACCTGGAACGTCATCTCGAGGCCGTCGGCGGACTCCGCGCGCTCGCGCAGGAACACCCCCGCGTTGTTCACGAGCAGGTGAACGACCCCGCACCGGTCAGCCACCTGCCTGGCCGCGGCGCGCACCGACGCGAGCCGGCCGAGATCGCACTCGACGAGGCTGACCTCGCCCTGCACCTTCAGCGCGGCGAGCTTCCTCGCGCCCTCGGAGCCGGTCCTGCGGCAGAGCACGGTCACCCGGGCGCCCTGCCGCGCCAGCGCAGATGCCGTCGCGAGCCCGATCCCCGAGGTGCCCCCGGTGATCACGGCGACCTTCCCCCTCATGCTTTGCGCACTCCCCATCTCCCGTCTCCTCGTCTCGCCGTCCTCGTCCATCTCATCGCTGCGGCGGCGGGCCGGTAACGACGCTCCGGGAGCTTGTCGGCGACAGGAGCAGGCAGCGGGCACACGCCGAAGCGCCGAGACGGCGCGGTGCCCGCCGGAAACCCCGAAGAAGAAGAGTCGTCGCCCCCCGCCCGCGACACAGGTACGACCCTGCATGCATCACGTCAAGCGAGCATTATGCATCGCAGCAGGGGCGTGATGTGGGTAATTCCACATTTTCCTTGGCTGCGCGGTCGGGTGTGTCCGCGTCATAGCCGTGCACGTGGGACGGCAGAGATGGCCTAGGCGGGTGCGGCGCCTCAGGGGGCGGGCGTCTCCTCGAAGACGCGCAGGCCATATTTCTCGAGACACCAGAGCACGCCGACGATCAGGCTCCGTTTGTCGTCCACGAACGACGGCTTCTTCCCCTCGAAGTAGTGACCCGCGAACTGGAAGCCCCAGCCCGTCGTGAACATCGCGGCCGCGAGCGGGAGGCCGATGAGGGTCGCGCCCACGGGGAAGCTCGCGACGATCAGCGGTATGCCGACCTTGTGACACGCCTGGTTGCGCGGATCCTGGTGGTCTTCCTTGTACCGGCGGAGCACCTCTGTCCATTCGGCGTTGAGACGGAGCATGCGCCCATCTTACCACGCTGCCGCCCCGCGGGGCGCGGGGGCGCCGGCATGCGGCAGACCGAACGTCCCGGCGCGCTTTCGTCGAAGACCGGCGGTGCCGTTGCTTCCCGGTTGCCGCTTGGAGCAATGAGGCGTAGTTGGGCAGCGTGAGCGGTCACAGAACCGGTCCCATGGCGACGACTGCACCGCTGTCATTCAAGACAGGGGAGCTCATTCAGGGCGCGCGCTCGGAGAAGCGGCGTGTTCTCCTGCTCGTCTACCATCATGACGGCGTCGAGATGGCCCCGATGAGCCCCGGCGTCGGCGTCGTCGTCGGCAGGGAACCCCCGGCCGACGTCGTGATCCGGGACAGGAGCATCTCGCGCCGGCACGCGCGCTTCACCCTCGTGGGCGGCGAGGTCGTGGTCGAGGACCTCGGCTCGCGCAACGGGACGCGCATCTCGGGGCAGCGGGTCGAGAACGGCGTGGTCAAGGCCGGGGACGAGGTGCTGCTCGGCGGCATCGTCGCGTCGGTGCACGTGCTCGCCGGCGGCGAGCTGCCGCCGTTCGGCCTGGAGGGCTCCGACGCGCTCCGCGTCGCCCTGCAGGCCGAGATCGTGCGGTCCAGGTTCTTCAGCCGGAAGTTCGCGCTCGTCGTGGTCCGCTCGCTCGGCGCGCAGGCGAGCCACCTCCGCCACTGGGGGCTCCGCGTGCGCGAGGCGCTGCGGCCCGTCGATCGCGTCGCGTTCTACAGCGCCGACACCCTCGAGATCCTGCTCCCCGAGGTCACGCCCGAGCTCGCGGAGGAGCTCGCGAAGGCGATCGTCGCGCGCCGCGAGGGCGAGCCCATGCTGGTGTCGGGGGTCGCCGTGTTCCCCGACGCCGCGACCTCCACCGACAAGCTCATCGAGGTCAGCCACGAGGCGTCGCGGAGCGCGAGCCCCGCGGCGCCCGTGCACCTCGCGGCCCCGGAGGGCGCGCTGCTCTACGTCGCGCCGAAGGTCGAAGGCGCTCGGCCGCCCGAGGAGGAGGGCGCCGCGGGCGCGGTGCCCGAGAGCCAGTGGGAGGCCGACGGCCACGTCCTCGCCACCAAGAGCCCGCTCATGCGATCGCTCGTCGAGGTGGCGCTGCGGGCCGCGCGCTCCTCGATCCCGGTGCTCCTGCGCGGCGAGACCGGGACGGGCAAGGAGGTGCTCGTGAGGTTCATCCACGACCGCAGCCCGCGCCGCGGCGAGCCGCTCATCTGCGTGAACTGCGGGGCGATCCCCGCGATGCTCATCGAGAGCACCCTCTTCGGCCACGAGCGCGGCGCCTTCACCGGGGCGAGCCAGCAGCAGAAGGGCGTCTTCGAGGCGGCCGCCGGCGGCACGGTCCTGCTCGACGAGATCGGCGAGCTGCCCGCCGCCGCGCAGGCCGCGCTCCTGCGCGTGCTCGAGACCAAGCGGGTGACGCGCGTCGGCGCGACAAAGGAGATCGAGGTCGACGTCCGCGTGATCGCGGCGACGCACCGCGACCTCGACGCGATGTGCGACGCGGGCACGTTCCGGCTCGATCTGCTCTACCGGCTGAACGCGATGACGCTGAACATCCCGCCGCTCCGCGCGCGCCGCGACGACATCGCGACGCTCGCCGCGGGCTTCCTGCAGCAGGCGAACGCGGCGAACCTCAGCAGGGTCCAGTCGATCACGTCCGAGGCGCTGGCCCTGCTGAAGAGCTACCCGTGGCCCGGCAACGTGCGCGAGCTCCGCAACGCGATCGAGCGGGCGGTGGTGATCGCGGAGGGCGAGGCGATCATGGCGCGCGACCTCCCGGAGCGGATCCGCGTGGCGGTGACCTCGCCCAGCTCGCCGCCCGCGACGTCGCGCGCCCACGACCCCTCGCGCTCGTCCGAGGCCGGCATGCCGGCCCTGTCCCAGCGCCCGTCCGAGCCGCTGCCCTCGCGCGCGTCCGAGCCGGCGTCGTCGGCGGCCTCCGCGGCGGGCGGCCTCAAGACGCGCCTGGAGCAGATCGAGGCCGATCTCCTGCTGGAGGCGCTGCGCGCGTCCGACTGGAACCAGACGGACGCGGCGCGGCGCCTCGAGCTGCCGCTGCGGACGCTGCAGCACAAGATCAAGGTCTACGGCATCAAGAAGCTCGGGTACGGCGTCGCCCGGTAGCGCCGCCCGAAGGGCGTCCGGCCAGGGGCGGCCGGACGTCTGCGCCGCTCCGGCGGCCGGAGGCGCGGCCTACTGGGAGAACCCTTCCAGCATGTAGTGCGCCTCGATGCGCTTGAGCGCGAGCACCATCGCGGCGAGCCGCATCGGCAGGCGCTTGCCGAGGACGAGCCTCGTCGAGTCGTGATCGTCGGTGCGGCGCGGCCGGTCCTCCGCGATGTCGCAGATCAGGCGGTAGTTGCTCTTGATGGCGCGCTCGAGCCGCGCGTTCACCTCGCCCTCGGTCCAGTGCTCCATGCGCTTGTTCTGGATCCACTCGTAGTACGAGACGGTCACGCCGCCCGCGTTGCCGATGATGTCGGGGATGATGCTGATGCCGCGCTCCGCCAGCACCCTGTCCCCCTCGGTCGTGGTCGGGCGGTTGGCGCCCTCGGCCACGAGCTTCGCCTTGAGCCGCTCGGCCACCTCGCCGGTGATGGCGTCGCCGAGCGCGGCCGGGATGCAGATCTCCGCGTCGACGCCCCAGAAGTCGTCCCGCGCGATCAGCTGGGCCCCGCCGTAGCCGGCGACCGACCGCCGGAGGTTCTGCGGGTTCTCGCTGACGTAGGTCATCAGCGCGCCGACATCGATGCCGTTCGGGTCGACCACCGCGCCGTCGGAGTCCTGGACCGCGACGCACCGGGCGCCCATCCTGCACAGGATCTCGGCGGCGGCGGAGCCGACATTGCCGAAGCCCTGCACGATGAATCGCTCCCCGGCGAGGGAGGCGCCGCGCTGCGCGTACCACTCCTCGATGCAGTACGCGAGCCCCTGGCCGGTCGCCTTGGCGCGCCCCTCGGAGCCGCCGATGCGCACGTCCTTGCCCGTCACGACGCCGCGGTGGTTGTGCCGCTCGCGCTCGCCGTCGCTGTACTGGCGCAGGAGCCACGCCATCACCTCGGCGTTCGTGCCCACGTCGGGCGCGGGGATGTCGACGTTGGGCCCGATGAGCTGCTTGAGCCGGTACATGTACCGGAGCGAGATCGCCTCGATCTCCTCCTTGCTGTGCTCGCGCGGATCCATGCGAATACCGCCCTTGGCGCCGCCGAACGGGACATGCGCGATGGCGGTCTTCCAGGTCATCTCGGCGGCGAGCGCGTTGAACAGGTCGAGCGACACGGCCTTGTGGAAGCGGAGCCCGCCCTTGTAGGGCCCCCTCGCCTGGTTGTGCTGGACCCGATAGGCCTTGAAGCGAACGAACTCGCCGGGCTGGATCCGGTAAAGCCCCTGGTCGGCGAGGCGGATCACGCCGTCCTGCACGTGGATCGAGCCGCTCCGGAGCGCCTCGGGGCGGAGGATGAGCTTGCCGTTGAAGAGCGGCGTGACGGCGGCGCGGTTCAGGATCACCGACGCGGGGAGCCGTTCGTAGGTCGCGGTCGCCTCCCCCCGGAAGGGGACGAGGCGGTCCTGGAGCTGCGTGGTGATGTAGAAGATGTGCTCGTAGTCGGGCTGCTCGAGCTCCAGCCGGATGCGGGGAGCCAGGCCGATGAGATCCGCGGCCGTGTGAAACACCGCCATGGACTCACCGAAGATGTTGGTCTCCGGCTCGCGCTCTAGGAGGGGGGCGTCTTCCATCGCCGTATGCTGCCTCGACCGCGGCGGGGGTCCAACCTTTCGCGCGGGCCTCGCGCGCCGCTCGAGCCAGCCCGCTGCGACGGGCGCGTGATCTCGACAGGTCGATCGACCGGCGGGCCGCCGGCCTCGCGGGGAGCTGGTGCGGCTCCCCGCAGAGGTTCCGGCGGCCCGTCGCGTCGATCACCGCTGTTCTCGACCGGCAACGTGGCCGGCCAATTCAGGCGATGAGGTCAGGGGAAGAGCCCGGGGGTCCCGGCCCCCCCCAGGCCGGAGAAGG
>JAICEP010000527.1 GCA_025924095.1 Sorangium sp. | reverse complement strand
TCACCTGGCGGCGGACGCGCGCGAAGGTCGCGTCGGGCGGGACGGCGCGGTGGCCGCCGTCGTCGGTGAAGCGCTTCGGGCGGGACGCCAGCGCCACCGGCGCGAGCGCGCGCGCCCGCGCGCCGTCGGGATCGCCGCAGGCCGGGCACTGGGGACGCCGCTCCACCGGGTGCTCCGCGAGCCGCATGCACGCGAGATCGAGGCTGTAGAGGCGATCGTCGAGCGGGCCGGCGCCTCCCGCGGCGATCC
Source organism: Sorangium sp. (assembly GCA_025924095.1). Classification (GTDB taxonomy): domain Bacteria; phylum Myxococcota_A; class Polyangia; order Polyangiales; family Polyangiaceae; genus Sorangium. Next base: position 5,566 of record JAICEP010000527.1, on the reverse strand, counting down.
AGCGCGCGAGGAGCACGGCGGCGAGGCCGAGCGCCGCGCGCCGGCCCGCAGGCAGGGCGACGCGCGGAGGCAGGAGCGGGTCGCCGCCGCCGCGCCGCCGCTCCAGGGACGCCTCGACCGGGCGGTTATGCCGCACCCGGTGCGCAAGACAGGCCCAGCACGGCCCCGCGCCGGGGCGGAACATCGGCCCCATCCACGGCTCGACCCCGCCAGGCTTGATCGGCACCCAGCAGAGCACCTCCCGGAGCGCGCGCCGGTTCCACGCGTCGAGCCCGGTGTCCATGTAATCACCGGTCGCCATGGCGATGATCGGGGCCTCCGGCTGCACAAGGATGCCCGCCTCGGCGAGGGCGCCGGCGAGCGCCTGCGGATCCTCGCCCCCGGCCGCCCGCACGGCGACGGGCGTCGACGCGAGCCGCTCCGCGGCGCGGCCGGCGTCCACCCCGAGCGCCTGCCAGTAGCCCGCGACCTCCGGCGCCGGCGCGGCCTCGGCGAGATAGCCCCGCTGCTCCAGCCGCATCAGCGCATAGCGGACCTCGACGGCGGAGACCTCGCCGTCGAGCGCGGAGACGAGCTCGTCCTCGGTCCGGCGGCCGTCGAGGAGCGGCCCGAGGAGCCCATAGACGCGGCCGCGGAGCATGAAGCGCTCGCGCTCGCCGATCAGGAACACGGTCTCCTTGTCACCAGCGGGCTCGACGCGCAGGTGGTGCTTGAATTGCAAGATGCGAGGCATGCGAGGCATGCGCGGCATGAGGGGCATGAACACCGGACCCGGTGAGCCATCTGGTGCGTCGCGGGCCGCTGGAGACGCCCGTGCCGGTGCGCAATTCAGCATCAGCGAGCGCCTGCCTGCGAGGCGGGCGGGCGGGCGGGCTCGCCGCCACGCGCCGCCCGGCGCGCAGCGTGGCGCCCAGGCCCCGGGACGACATCTCGTGAGAGGGGGGTAAACAGCGTGTCAGTCATTCGCGAGGACAGCGGCATGGAGACAACGCCGCTGTCGAACAGCTTCATCGACGCGATCCAGCGTGTCAGGCAGGACGACCGGCGCGTCGCCCTGCTCGTCTACCATCGCGATGGGGCCGAGCGCGTCGTGATGAGGCCGAGCGCGCCGGTCGTCATCGGCCGCGCGCCGCCGTCGCAGGTCCAGATCCGCGACGTCAGCCTCTCGCGCGAGCACGCCCGCTTCACCCTGTCCGGCGACAGCGTCCTCATCGAGGACCTGCGCTCGACCAACGGCACCTGGCTCGGCGGGGCGCGCGTCGCGCGCTGCGAGGTGAAGCCGGGGGACGAGGTGATCCTGGGCAAGGTGGTGGTCGCCGTCCGCTCGATCACGGCGGCCGAAGGCGAGCTGCCAGGCCTGCTGAGCCACGAGCAGCTCCGCGTCGCCCTCGAGGAGGAGGTGAAGCGCGCGCGGTACTTCGGGCGGAGCTTCGCCATCGTCATGGCCCGGCCCGCGCGCCAGCAGGACGCCCACGTGAGCCACCTGTTGCCGCGCGTGCGGGCGCTGCTGCGCCCCGTGGACCGGATCGCGCTCTACAGCTCGGACGTGGTGGCGGCGCTGCTCCTCGAGGCCGGGGCCGAGACGGCCCTCGACGTGGCGCGCGCGCTCGCCGCGCCGCCCGGGGGCGGGGGGCCCGTCGTGCTCTCGGGCTTCGCGACGTTCCCGGACGCGGGGACCGTGGCGGAGGAGCTGCTCCATCGGTGCTGGAGCGCGGTGCGCAGCGCGACGGTGGATCAGCCGGTGCGGTCGGCGCCGGGCGGGACCGTGAAGAGCTATCCGGGCTCCGGACGCACCGATCCGGTCGCCGCGAGCCCCGCGATGCTCCGCGTCTTCGAGATCGTCAAGCGGGTCGCGCGGTCGTCGATCCCGGTGCTCTTGCTGGGCGAGACGGGGACGGGCAAGGAGGTCGTGGCGCGCGCGATCCACGACCTCGGCCCGCGGAGCGGGAAGCCGATGGTGTGCGTCAACTGCGGGGGGATCCCGCAGCAGCTCGTCGAGAGCACGCTCTTCGGCCACGAGCGCGGCGCGTTCACCGGCGCGTGGCAGCAGCAGCGGGGGGTGTTCGAGGCGGCGGACGGGGGGACGGTGTTCCTCGACGAGATCGGCGAGCTGCCGGCCGCGGCGCAGGCCGCGCTCCTGCGGGTCCTCGAGACGCGGCAGGTGACCCGGGTCGGCTCGAACAAGCCGATCGAGGTCGACGCGCGCATCCTCGCGGCGACCCACCGCGACATCGAGACCATGTGCGCGTCCGGCGGGTTCCGCAGCGATCTGCTCTACCGCCTGAACGCGATGACGGTGACGATCCCTCCGCTCCGGGCGCGCCCGGAGGACATCGAGCCGCTCGCGCTCCGCTTCCTCGAGCAGGCGAACCAGGCGAACGCTCGCTTCGTTCGCGGGTTCGACGCCGGGGCGCTCGCGCGGCTCCGGGCCTACGCGTGGCCGGGGAACGCGCGGGAGCTGCGCAATGCGATCGAGCGGGCCGTGGTCATCGCCGAGGGCGAGTGGATCGCGGAGGAGGACCTGCCCGAGCGCGCGCGGGCGGCGCCGCCGCCGGCCGCGACGGCGGAGGAGCGCGAGCCGCCGTGCGATGGCGTCGAGCTCACGGCCGCGGCTCCGGAGGGGGACTTCCTGAAGGCGCGGCTCCAGCGCTGCGAGGCCGAGCTGATCGTCCAGGCGCTCCGCAAGGCGGGCGGGAGCCAGACGGAGGCGGCGCGCGCGCTCGGCATGCCGCTGCGCACGCTCGTCTACAAGCTCAAGGCGCTCGGGATCAAGCGGCTCGGGTACGCGCCGCCCGGGGATCCGTAGCGCGGGGTCATGGGTCCGTAGCGCGGGGTCATGGGCTCGACGGCGTTCACGGGGCGCGCGCGACGCTGGCCTGAACGGCAGGCTCGGGACCGAGCGGGAGGTCGACGAGGAACGTCGAGCCGCAGCCCAGCGAGCTCTCCACGCCGATGCGGCCGCCGTGGGCGCGCACGATCTCGCGCGCGAGATAGAGCCCGAGGCCGAGTCCACCGAAGTGCTCCACGTCGCCCACGCGCTCGAAACACGCGAAGATGCGCTCCTGGTCCTCGTCCACGATGCCCGTGCCGTGATCGCGGACGAGGAGCCGCGCCCCGCCGGGAGAGGCCTTCACATCGACGGAGATCGGCCGGCCTTCGCCGAACAGGATGGCATTCTTGACCAGGTGGAACACGAGGCGCCCGATCTGCTCACGATCCCAGCGGCCGACCACGCCCTCCGGCGCGTCGACCGAGATCGTGGCGGACGGGGCGCGGAGCTCGACCGCGAGCCCGGCGATCACCTCCCGGACGAGCGCCCCGAGATCGACGCTCTGGCGCTCTGGCGCGAGCTGGCCCGCTCGGAGCGTGATCGCCTGGAGCATGTCGTCGCAGAGCCGGGCGAGCCGGTTGACCTGCCGGCCGACGACCTCGAGCGAGGCGACCCACGTCGACGCGTCCTCCGCCTGCCGCTCGCTCATTCGCTTCATTCTCTGCACCTGCAGCGCGAGCGAGGTCAGGGGCGTCTTGAGCTCATGCGATGCGAGCGTGAGGAACTCGTCCCGGAGGCCGTCCCCTCCGTCGTGCTCCGAGGCGCGAGCGGGCCGGCGTGCATCGAGGGTTCCAGTGGGCTGCGGGTTCAGGGCGGACATGATGAGCATCCCGGTCAACAGTGGATGGCCGTTCGGGGTCGTCGCGTCGTCGTCGTCGTCTTGTCGTCGTTCAAGCATCCGCGATGCCATGCGTCCGTGCCGCGGGCCGGAGGGTCATTCACCCTGGATTTTGCATGCGAGTCCGGGCTGCCGAGGGCGGGTGTGTCCTCGCGCACAACCCGCGTTTGCTCAAGTACGCAAGATGCGTACGAGGATGCGGCGTCCACGGGCAGCGAAGCCAGGACCGCCCGCGCGCCGGAAGCGCGGGGCGAGGCGTGTCGCGCGAGCCGTGGCGGGCCACCGTGGCGGGCCGTCGGCGAGGCCGGTGTGGATGGGGAGGTGTCGTCGCCGGCGAGGACGGTGGAGCATCAGTTGATCAGGATCGCCAGGACGTCCTTGACACGAACCACGTGTTCCCCGTGAGCGGCCGCACGCTACCCAGCGACGCTCCGGTCACGACGATCTCCAGAGGTCTCGTCCCGTTCGATTTTTCCTTCGACCGGCGCGGTCACCTCATCGTGGCGAAGGTCGGCGGCGACGGCGTGCCGGCGACCGGCGACACGAGCGCGGTGTCCTCGTACGGCATCCGGGCGGACGGCATCCGGGCGACAGGGGCGACAGGCGACCCGACCCCGGACGGCATCCACAGGCGACCCGACCCAGGTTGAGGCGGCGGAGTGACCCGACCCAGGTTGGGTGATCCGTGGCTGACCAGGTTGGGGTGACCAGGTTGGGGTGACCCAAGGTTGGGGCGGCCATCGGCGGCAGCCTGGGGTGGCGGACAACCTGGCGGCCGCCACCCTCCGGGTGCACGGCAAGTCCTTGCAATCGCCCACCACGAGCCTCGGCACGGCGTTTGTTGATGTGCGCCAGCCATGAGCCAGCCCCGCGAGATCCTCCCCGGCGCCACGTACCTGATCACCCGCCGTATCCTGCGCCGGCACCACCTCCTCCGCCCGGACGCGACCATCACCCAGCTCTTGGTCTACGCCCTCGCGGTCTCCAGCCGCCGCTACGGCATCGAGGTCCACGCGCTCTGCGCGATGTCAACGCATCTGCACCTCGTCGTGACCGACATCAACGGCGTTTTACCGCGCTTCCTGCAGTTCTTCCATCGTATCGCCGCACTCGGCACGAAGGTGCTCCGCACGTGGGAAGGTCCGGTGTGGGACCACGAGCCCACGAGCGCGGTGCGGCTGCTGACCCGCGCAGCGTTGGTGGAGAAAATCGCGTACGTCCTCGCAAATCCTGTGGCCGCTGGCCTCGTCCAGCATGCGAACGAGTGGCCCGGTGCCAAGGTGGACGTGGGCGAGCTCGGTCGCGGCGTGCTGCACGCGATTCGGCCCTCGGCCTATCTCGACCCGGAAAACCCACAGTGGCCCAAGGAAGTGACGCTCCCGCTCGCGCTGCCCCCGGTCATAGAGCAGGACAGCGCGGAAGCGTTCCGCCGCGAGGTCACCACCGAGCTCAAGCGACTGGAAGCGCTGGCACATGCCGAGGCGCGGCGGCAGGGACTCCGTTTCCTTGGCGCCGAGCGAGCCAGCAAGGTCTCCCCTTGCAAGCGGGCCACGAGCTTCGAGGCGCTGCGCGATCGCAATCCGACGTTCGCGGTGGGCCGTGATCAGGGTGACCCATGGCGAATCGCTGGTGCCGCTGTGCGGGCGTTTCGAGCGTCGTACCGCGCGGCGCTCGAACGCTGGCGTGCCGGAATACGCAGCGTCGTCTTCCCGGCAGGAACGTGGTGGATGCGCACGTTCCACGGCGCCAGCGTGACCGATGTCGTGCTGGTGGTGTAGCCGCTGCGCGGGTGCGCTACACAGCGAGGTGCGCACGGGCGCGCGACACCTGCGACGCGCTGTCGTGGGGACCGTTTGTTTTGAAAAGGCGGAGCGGGCGACAACTCCTTCGCGCAGCGT
>JAICEP010000526.1 GCA_025924095.1 Sorangium sp. | reverse complement strand
TGCTTGTCGAAGGCGCGCATCTGCGCGCGCGAGAGGACCGGAATCACGAGCGCTCTTTCCCTTCGTCGTCCAGGCGGGTTCGGCCGTCGCCGTCCTCGTCATTCGTGGTCGGGGATCGGCCTTCGCCGTCCTCGTCATTCGTGGTCGGGGATCGGCCTTCGCCGTCCCCTTCCAGGATCACCACCGCCGCCGCCACCCCGGCGTCGTGCGTGATCGACAGGTGCACCCGCCGGACGCCCATGCGGTCCGCGAGCGCGCGCGCCGGGCCGTGGAGCGCCATCGTCGGCGGCGTGCGCGGCGCGCCCCGCACCTCCAGGTGGTGCCAGCCGACCCCCGGCGCCCCGGCGAGCGCCTTCACCACCGCCTCCTTCGCGGCGAAGCGGCCCGCGAGCACCGTCGCCCGGTCGACACGGTGCGCGAGCGAGCGCCGCTCGGGCTCGGACAGCACGCGCTCCCAGAACCGCTCCCCCCATCGCGCGAGCGCCTCCTCCATGCGTCCGATGCCGCAGACGTCGATGCCGATGCCGAGGATCATCCAGCCACCTCGAGGGGCCGGCAGCCCGGCCCGGCGGCCGGCGGCGCCGCGGCGCCCTCGCGGGCGGCGCTCGCCCCGATGCGATCGGCAGAAGAGAGACGCAGGGGGAAGGCCATGAGGCGACTCTACCCTATTCAATCGCGACGCCCGTGAAACGCGAGCCGCCTCTCGCCCCGATCGCGGAGAAACGCCCTCGCGGGCCGCGCGCCGGCGGCCCGATGCGAGGCAGGCGGCCGCGGCCCGAGGCGCCGCGCGGCTGACGGCGAGCGCGGCGAGCGCGGCAGCGGAGCATCGCGCGCCGCCGGAGCTCGCCGATCGCGTGGACCCTCAACCGGTACGGCGCCCCGCTCCGCCGGATGCTCTCGAGGTGGTTCCGGGTGCAGTGCTATATCGATCTGCGCAGCGCCTCCCCGCTCGAGTCCGACGTCGTCGCCTATCCGTCGATATTCGCCGTGTCGCCCGGCAAGACGGGGAGCGTCCCTGTCGCGACGCTCCGCACCGCCTCTCCGGAGGAGTACGAGGCCGCGTCCGCCGCCCTGCGGGGCGCGCCGGAGCGCGGCGCCGGCGTCGCCGTCACCGGAAGCGACAGTATCGACATCGTCGCCGGCGGCGACGATGTCGATACGAGGCGATAGCGCGCTATCAGGCGTCGGGCGCGGCGTGATACCTTCGCGCTCCCACACAGCGTTCGCGGGCGAGGGACGAACGGATGACGGCGGAGAAGATCGAGTGCGCTAGCCGTATCGAGGCGGTCGTCGTGTACGCGCGCGGGGCGATCGTCACCCGACGCGTCGAGCTCGCGGAGCCGCTCCCTCGCGGAGCGATCGAGATCGCGGTGCCGGGGATCACGCCGCTGGCCGAGCCGGGGAGCTTCCGCGCGCTCGTGGCGGCGGCGGGCGCCTCGCCGGACGCGGCGGCCGCGCCGCGCGAGGTCGTCGGCGTGCGGGCGCGGCTCGTCGTGCCCCCGGCGCCCGTCTCGAGGAGCGCGCTCTCGGCGCAGCTCCGCGAGCTCGAGCTCGCGATCGAGCGCCTGTCGGCCGAGCACGACCACCTCCGCCGCTGGCGCGACCAGCTCGCCGCCGTCGCGCTCGACCCGGAGCTCGCGCGGCGCTTCCGGCCGGGCGACCCGGCGGCCCGCATCCGCGACGCGCTCGCGGTGAGCGGGCTGCTCTCGGACGAGCTCGCCGCCCTCGACGCCCGCACCGCGGCGCTCGAGGCGGAGCTCGAGCGCGCCCGCAAGGAGCTGCTCTCCGCGCAGCTCGACGCCGCCCAGGCGACCCGCGGCGAGGTCGAGGAGCGCGCCCCGGCGCGCCTCGACGTGGTCGTGCGGCTCGCGCCCGCGCGCGGCGGGGCAGGCGGCGAGCCGGCGCTCCGGCTCGAGTACGCCGTCGGCGCCGCGCGGTGGTGGCCCGCCTACGCGGCGCGGTTCTCGCGCGGCGCGACGGAGGTCGCCCTGCAGCTCGACGCCCTCGTCGCGCAGGCCTCCGGCGAGGACTGGCAGAACGTACGCCTCGCGCTCGCCACCGCCGATCTCGTGCAGGACACGCGGCTGCCGGAGCTCGCCTCGCTGCGGCTGAGCCGCGCGCAGCGCCCCCCGCGCCGCGGTTACCGCCCGGCGCCGGAGGGGCTCGACGCCCTGTTCGAGGGGTTCGACCGCTTCGTCACCGCCCTCCCCCAGCCCGCCGCGGGAACCACGGCCGCCCCGGGTCAGCTCCCGCCCGCGTCCGACGAGAACGACGATGACGACGACGACGAGCCCACGCTGAGTCGGCCCGTGCCGAGCCAGGCCCGACAGGAGATGCGGGAGGCGATGGACAGGATCGCGCCGCCACCCGGCGGGGCCGCGCCGCCCCCACCGACGACGTGGCCGGAGCGCGGCTCGGCCCCCGAGCCGCCCCGGGTGCCGGCCGCTGCGCCGCTCCCCATGCCGTCCCCCGCGCCGGCGCGCAGCAAGTCGCGCGGGCTGTCGCTCCCCTCGTTCGGCGGCAGCTTCGGCGGTTCGCCCCCGCCGCAGGCGCTCCAGGCGAGCGCGCCCCAGGCGCCGAGCGCCGCCTTCGCCCGCGTGGCGAGCGCCGAGCGCACGGCCGGGCTGGCGGAGGATTCTCTCGGCCACGACGAGGAGCTCGAAGGCGCCGGCGCGGCCCCCGCGCCGCTCGAGCCCGCGCAGGTCGAACGGTGGCTCGACTTCGACGCGCTGCACCTCCCCCGGACGGGCCCGCAGCGCGGCCGGCTCGCGCACGACAAGCCGGGGCCTTCGAGGCGCACCGCGCGCCGGGCGCAGATGGACATCGACCACCTCGGCGCGCCGCCCCGGGCCGTGGACCCGCGCGCGTCGCGCGGGCAATTCGATCACCTCTACGCCGGCGAAGGCGCCGCCGACGTGCCGTCGAACGGCAGGCGCCACCGCGTTGCGCTGAGCGCCGCACGCGCCCCGGCGGCGCCCCGGTTCGTGACCGTGCCGCGCGAGGCCGCCGAGGTCTACCGCGAGGCGCACGTCGAGAACCCGTTCGACGCCCCGCTGCTCGCGGGGCCGGTCGAGGTCTTCGTCGACGGCGCCCTCGCGGCGCAGTCCTCGCTCGGTCACGTCGACCGGGGCGGCCTCCTCCGCGCCGGCCTCGGCGTCGAGGAGCGGATCCGGGTCGCGAGGAACGCGCGCGTGGAGGAGTCGAGCGCCGGCCTGCTCGGCGGCTCGCTCGCCGTCGAGCACACGATCACCATCGATCTCTCCTCGTCGCTCGGCGTGGGCGTCGAGGTCGAGGTCCTCGACCGCATCCCCGTGACGGACGACAAGGACGTCGAGATCAAGCTGGTCTCGTCGCAGCCGAAGGCCGAGCCGTTCACCCAGGAGGAGCTCGGCGAGCCCGTGCGCGGCGGCCTGCGCTGGCACGTCGCGATCGCGCCCGGCGGCAAGGCCTCGGTCGCCTTCACCTACCGCGTGGTGTTCTCCTCCAGGAACGAGGTCGTCGGCGGTAACCGACGGGAATAACAGGGGAAATAGGCGCACCATGGCAACGGATGCGGACGGTTCGGACCGGGCGGAGCGGAGCGCCGGCGGAGGGGACGAACGCGAGGTGCTCGGCAGCGGAGCGAGCTCCGCCGAGGGCGCGCCCCACCCGAGCGCGGCGCGCGTGGTGACGCTGTTCGAGGATCGCGCCGAGGTCGTGCGCGCCGCGCGCGTCGAGGTCGCGGCCGGGGCGCAGTGGATCGCGATCGGCGGCGTGTCGGTGTTCGTCGACGAGCGCACCGTGCAGGCGCGCGTCGCGGGCGCGGGGGCCGATGGCGCGGGCGCCGACGGCCAGGGCGCGGGCGCCGACGGTCAGGGCGCGGTCCGGGTGACGGCGGCGCGCGTGCGGTGGAGGGCGCACCGGGAGGCGGCGCTCGGGCGCGAGGCGATCGACGCGCTGGAGCGCGAGCAGCGCGAGGCGTCCCGCCGGGCCGGCGCCGCCGAGCGCGCGCGGGACCGGGCGTCGCGCCGCGAGGCGCACCTCGACCAGCTGGTCGCGAAGTGGGCGCACGCGATGAGCGAGGCCCCGAAGGACGCCGGCGAGCCGGCGCGCCTCGCCTCGTGGCGCGCCGGCGTCGAGGCCCTGCACGCGGCGCTCACCGAGGCCCTCGGCGCGTCGGCCGACGCGCGCGCGGCGCGGGCGCACGCCGAGGACGACGCCCGGCGCGCCGCGGCGCGGCTGCGCGAGGGGTCGATCGAGCAGCCGCGCTACGAGGCGGTGATCGAGGTCGAGGTGCACGCGCCCGCGCCGCAGCCCATCGAGATCGAGCTGACGTACCGCGTCGCGTGCGCGATCTGGCGCCCCGAGCACCTGGCGCGGCTCTCGGCCCACGCCGCCGCCGGCGCGGGCGGCCCCGAGGCGCAGGGAGCAGGCGGCTCGGTCGAGCTCACCACCTGGGCCGCGGCGTGGCAGGCGACGGGCGAGGCCTGGGAGAACGTCACCGCGCGCTTCTCGACCGCGCGGCCGTCGCGGAGCGCCGAGGCGCCGCTCCTCGCGGACGATGTCCTCCGGGTGCGGCGCAGGGCGGAGGTCGACCGCCGCCGCGTCGTCGTCGAGGCGCGCGACCAGGCGATCGCGATGGCCGGGCTCGGCCGCGGGGCGCGGGCCGTCGACGAGATGCCGGGCGTGGACGACGGCGGCGAGCCGCTGATCTTCGAGGCGGCGGAGCCGGTGACCCTCCCCTCCGACGGCCGCCCGACGCGTATCGAGATCGCGCGGCGCTCGATTCCGGCCGAGCTCGCGCTCGTGCTGTACCCCGAGGCCCACCCCGCGGCGCACCTGCGCGCGACCGTGACGCTGGACGGCGGCGGCGCCGGCGGGAGGCCGCGCCCGCTGCTCGCGGGCCCGGTGAAGGTCGCGCGCGGCGGCAGCCTCATCGGCCGTGCCCGGCTCGACTTCGTCGGCGCCGGCGAGCCGTTCGAGCTCGGCTTCGGCGTGGACGACGCCGTGCGCGTGCGACGCACCGTCGACGAGGAGCAGGAGACCTCGGCGATCACCGGGAGCCGAAAGATCCGCCGGCGCGTGAAGCTCTCTGTTTCCAACCTCTCCAGCAGCGTGAAGCGGGTGCTCGTCACCGAGCGGATCCCGGTCAGCGAGGTGGCCGACGTCGAGGTCGCGCTCGGCGAGGCCTCCGGCTGGACGCTCGATGAGGACGAGAAGGACGGCTTTCTCCGCGGCCGCATCGAGCTGCCGCCGAAGGGGCTGAGGACGATGTCGTTCAGCTACGAGCTCCGCGCCGCCTCGAGCGTGGTGTTGCCTTTTTGACATGCGACCGCCGCCGTCGCGATCCTCGCCGTGAAGCGCGTTGACAGGACGCCGTGCGCTTCTGTAACTGATGGATTCTCCAGCAGCTTCACTCGCGGAGGAGGAGGATCGCCATGAGGCAGCAGATCGACGGGGCCGTGGTGCTGACCGCGGCCGACGAAGACGTCATGGAGTATTTGCCCAACAGAGGGGTCTTCCTGGCACAGCTGCTGGGAAGGGGGCTCGGTCAGGGCTTCGGCTTCTACAAGGGCAAGATGGGCCCCGGCTGTGAGATCTCGCGCGAGCTCCACACCGAGACCAGCGAGACCATCTACATCCTGGCCGGCAAGGCGCTCGGCATCGTCGGCGACCGCGAGGTGCCGCTCGGCCCCGGCCAGATGATGCACGTCGAGAAGAACGTGCACCATGGGCTGCGCAACGCGGGCGCCGGGCAGCTCGAGTTCCTCGTCATCGGCCACCCCGACTTCTGACTCGCGCGGTCCGCCCCGTGAGGTGCACCGCCGCCCTACGGCCCGCCTCC
>JAICEP010000525.1 GCA_025924095.1 Sorangium sp. | reverse complement strand
CGGCCTCGCCGCCGGCCGCCGCCGTGGCGCCCTCGGCGCCGGCCTCGATCGACCTCGATCCCGCCGCGGAGGCGCGGATCAAGGCGGACGTCGCGTACCTCGCGTCGCCCGAGCTCGCGGGGCGCGGCACCGGCGAGCCGGGGGCCGAGCTCGCGGCCGATTTCATCGCGCGCCGGTTCGCCGAGCTCAAGCTCTCGCCGCTGGGCGGGGAGGGGAGCGACGCGAAGGCGTACAGGCAGGTGTTCGACGCGCGGGTGGGCGCCGACGTGGCGCCGGCGGCGCTCGCGGTGCAGCGCGCGGGCCGGAAGCAGAGCGTCGAGGCCGGCAAGCTGGTCACGGCCGACGGGAGCGCGAGCGGCACGGTCGCGGGGGCCGCGGTGCTCGTGGGCCATGGCGTGACCGCGGCGGCGCTCTCCTGGGACGACTACGGCGGCCGCGACATCGAGGGGAAGATCGCGATCGTGCTCGACGGCGTGCCCACGCTGGGCGGCGGCGCGGAGGCGAAGGCGCAGGTGGGGCCCGCGAAGGGCGGTGCGGCGCACGCGGGGACCGCGCAGGCCGGTGCGGCGCACGCGGATCCGCATCACGCGCCGCGGCCGGCGGACGCGCTCCGCGACTTCGGCAGCGTCCGCTACAAGCTCCGCACCGCCCGCGAGCACAAGGCCGCCGGCGTGATCCTTGTCGCGGCGGGCGACGAGCTCCCGCGGGTGCCGGACGACGCCGCGAGCATGGGCATCCCGGCCGTGATGATCACGCGCTCCGCGGCCCGGGCGCTCTTCCCGACGGCCGGGCTCGCGCCGCCGGCGAAGCCCGCGGCCGCGAAGCCCGCGGCCGCGAAGCAGGCCGCCGTGAAGGCCCCTGCGCCGAAGCCGCTCGACGGCATCACCGTCGAGATCACGACCCAGGTCACCCCGCGAACGGCGCCGGCGTCGAACGTGATCGGCCTGCTCAAGGCGCGGGACGGCTCCCCTCACGCCGGCGAGTACGTCGTCGTCGGGGCGCACTACGATCACCTCGGTCACGGGGGCAACGCGCACTCGCGCGCGCCCGGCGTGCACGCGGTGCACCCGGGCGCCGACGACAACGCCTCGGGGACCGCGATGCTCCTGGAGGTGGCGCGGCGGTTCGCCTCGCTCCCCGCGCGGCCGGACCGCAACCTGCTGTTCATCGCGTTCGGCGCCGAGGAGATCGGCACCATCGGCTCGCGCCACTTCGTCGATCACCCGCCGGCGCCGCTCGGGGGGATCAAGCCCGTCGTCGCCATGATCAACGCGGACATGGTGGGCCGGATGCAGAAGGACAAGCTCCTCGTCGACGGCCTCGGCACCTCGCCCGACTGGAAGCCGATCGTGGACGACGCCGCCCGCGGGCTCGGCCTCGCGCTCGAGTTCGGCGTCGAGGGGTTCGGCGCGAGCGATCACACGTCGTTCACCGCGTCGCGCGTCCCGGTCGCCTTCCTGTTCACGGGCGCCCACGAGGACTACCACCGGCCGAGCGACACGGCGGACAAGATCAACGTCGCGGGCGTCTCGCGCTGCGCGGTGCTCGCGGCGCGGATGGCCCTCGCCCTGTCGCGGCGCGACGCGCGGATGGCCTTCACCGATCCGCCCGCCGATCCTCACCGCAGCGGGCGCGGCGGCTTCCGGGCGTCGCTCGGCACGCTGCCGGACTACGTGTACCAGGGGCCCGGCGTGAAGCTCACGGGCGTGCGGCCCGACGCGCCGGCCTCCCGCGCCGGGATGCAGGCGGGGGACGTGATCGTGCGCATCGGCGCCCACGCGGTCACAAACATCCACGACTTCATGTTCGCGCTCGGCGATCTCGAGCCGGGCCGCGAGGTCGTGATCGAGGTGGATCGCGGCGGCACCCGCGTGCCGCTCAAGGTCATCCCCGCCCCCGGCCGATGAGCCGGCGCCCGCGTCGCGCCGCGCCGCCGGCTGCTCCTCGTCGACGGCGCAGGGCCGCGCGCCGGCCCTGCGCGGGGTGCCTCGCCTTGCTGTGCGGCCTCGCGGCCGCGCTCCTCGCCTGCGATCGCCGCGAGCCCGCCGCGACCGACGCCGCGGTCGCCGTGAGCACCGGCGCAGCGGCGGACGCCGAGCCTGCGCCACCTGACGGCGCCGCCGCGGAGCTGCCCGACGCCGCCACGGAGCTGCCCGACGCCGCGGCGGCCCCGGATGGCGCGACCGCGGAGCCGCCGCTCGACGGCGGCTCGTCGGACGCCGGGCTGCCCGGCAGCTCCGAGGGGTGCCCGGACGACATGGTCCTCGTCGACGGCGACTACTGCCCCCTTGTCGAGCAGATCTGCCTGGAGCACCACAAGGAGTTCGTGAAGGACCAGGCGAGGCGGTCGAATCCTTACGGCGAGACCGAGGGCTCGACAAGCGTCAGCGAGCGCTGCCTCGAGTACAAGCAGCCGACCGCGTGCCTCTCGAAGAAGCGCACGCCGATGCGCTACTGCGTCGACCGGTACGAGTGGCCCAACAAGAAGGGCGAGCTCCCCGCGCTGCTCGTCTCGTGGCGCGAGGCCGCCAAGGCGTGCGAGGGCGCCGGCAAGCGCCTCTGCACCGAGGACGAGTTCAACCTCGCCTGCGAGGGCGAGGAGATGCTCCCGTACACGTACGGGTTCACGCGGGATGCGACGAAGTGCAACATCGACCGGCCCTTCCGCCAGCGCGAGCTGACGCTCTACCGCTACGAGCGGTGCATGCGGCACCCCAAGTGCAAGGCGGAGCTCGAGCGGCTCGATCAGCGCGTCCCTGCCGGCTCGATGCCGGCGTGCGTGTCGCCGTTCGGCGCCCACGACCTCAACGGCAACATCAACGAGTGGGTCGTGCGGCCGGGCCGCAAGTCGCCGGACCGGAGCGGGCTGAAGGGCGGCTGGTGGGGCCCGATGCGCGGCCGGTGTCGCCCGACGGTGGGGTTCCACAAGGAAGAGGATTACGGGTACGAGCAGGGGTTTCGTTGCTGCAAGGATGCGGCTCCGCGGTGAGCGCGCGGTGGCGCCTTCATTTTGAGGGGGGCGTGGCCGCCGACCGGGGGTACGCTCGCCTCCAGCGGGCCCGCGGCGCGGCGCTCGCCGGCGAAGGGCCTGCGGTTGCTCCTCCGGGGGCAGGGGCTCAGATCTCAGCGGCGGGTCGACCCGGCCCGTTGCTCACGCGGGGGAAAGCCCCGCATCTGCGGGAGACCTTGATGAAGCGATCCATGTGGTTCACCAGCGCGCGCTCGGCTGCGGCGGTCGTCCTTGCTCTCGGAGGCCTCGGGCTCCTGTCCTCCGCGTGCCGGGGCAGCGAGGCGGAGGATCCGTCGACCCAGCAGCAGAACGCCTACAACCAGCAGCCTGGGCAATACCAGCAGCCCGGGCAGTACCAGCAGCCTGGGCAGTACCAGCAGCCGGGGCAATACCAGCAGCCGGGGCAATATCAGCAGCCCGGGTACCAGCAGCCTGGGCAGTACCAGCAGCCGGGCGCGCCCGCCCCGACGACGACGGCGCAGCCGAGCCCGCTCGCGCTCCCGTGTACGAACGACATGGTCTGCGGCACACACAAGTGCAACACGGCCGCGGGCAAGTGCGCGTTCCCCTGCGCCGCGAACACCGACTGTGCGGCGGGCTTCTCGTGCATGGGCGCCGGCTCGGCGACGGCGATCTGCGTCCCCGGCGGGCAGTAGGCAGCGGCTGAGGCCGGCCGCGCGAGGTGCGCGGCGGCCTCGTACGAGCACGAGGGTCAGGGGCGGCTGTTCCGGGGCGGCGTCACTCCGCCCCGCCCTCGGATTCGGGCGGCTCGGCGCGGAAATGGCTCACGGCCTGAGCTCCCGCGGTCGCCTCCGGCGAGGCGGCCGGCCTGCGCTGGGCCGCGCCTGCGCACTTGTCGCTCTTCATGGCGAAGCTCCCGATGCTCGTCCAGAGCAGGTCGAACTGGCTCTGATCGAAGCTGGAGCGGGACTGCAAGAGGTCGTAGCCGCCGTAGTTCGGGTCGGTCCCGTCGCCGTCCTCCGGGCTGATGAATCGATAGTGGCCCATGACGTCGGCGTGATCGGCGTCGACAAGGAAGCTCTGCGACGCGTCCGGATAGACCATCGATACACAGTTGACGATCCCGTCGTTCATCGCCGGCGCGAGCGGCTCGAGCCGGGTCGGGTCATCGAGCCGGGGGACGGCGCAGGGCGGTCCGAGGGCCGTCACCACCTCCGGATTCGTGATGTTGGCCGTGATGCCGTAAAAGATGCCAAAGGCGCCCAGGGATGCCCCGCCGGGATCGAGCTTCGCCCGGGTGACGATCGACCGGAGCGCGACGCCCCTCCGCTTGTAGTACCTGCTCAGGTCCTCCTCGATCTCAGCCTCCGCCCCGAGCTGGCTGGCTCTCCCTGCCTGTCTCGCGCTCTCGATGCAGCCCACGAGATCGCGCGGCGAGGCGCCGACGCCGCTCGCGGGCTGGCCCGCCGCGAGCTGGCCTTGGCCTGCAGACGACAGCGGATCGAGATCCCCGAACACGTCGGCGTCCTCTGCGACGTGCAGCAGCCAGCGGAGCACGTTGTAGTACTCACCGCGCGCCTCGGCCCTGGAGAGGCCGTCGCACTCCGTGGCGTGGAAGCGACCGAGCGTGTCGAGGGCGGCGCGGAAGATGCCGTCCGAGTAGCCGAGCGTCCGCAGGAGCGTCCTCGCGTGGCGGGCCACGGCGCTCGCGTCCCTCGGGCGAGCCGCGCGGAGCCACAGGTGGAGGAGCGAGGCCGCGCCCGTGACGAGCGGCCTCCTCCGGCGGAAATAGTGGGCGAGGTTGGTCCCGCGGTGCGGCGTCGAGAGGAACTGGATCGAGCAGATGCTCTCGAGGATGCTCTCCGCCGAGACGCCGTAGACCCGCTCGTGCCGCTCGCTCGCGGAGAGGAGCAGGAGCATGAGCGTCTTGATATCCCTGCCGCCGGTCGAGTGGCCCACGAGATGGAGGCTGTCCCGCTGGCCACGGCCGGCGTTCTCGTGGAACACCCCCTGCCTGAACCGATCCGCGAGCCAGCGGAGAAGCCCCTGCGCGCGGGTGTCCACGCTCGCTGTCGGCAGGTTCGGGAAGCAGTGCACCGAGAGCGGGCCCAGATAGGGCCCGGTGTCGGTCTTCCGGAGGACCTCGGTGACGCCGCAGTAATAGACGACCGAGCCCAGGATATCAAAGCCCGCGAAGCCGGGCACGAGCACGAGATGGCTTCTTGACTGACTCATGCCTTTCCCTCCCACATGAAAGAGCTGGGACCGCTCGCGCCTGACGCGAGCCCGGCTCGACGTCGTGGGCGCTCGGGGCACTGGAGCGCCCACGCGCGCCGACAACGGCGCGGTGGGACCGTCTCCTGCGCGAGCGCGCACAGCCCTGCAATCGATGCTCCGGAGCGGATCGAGCTCCGCCATGAATCGCACGACATCGAGATCGGCGCTCGCCATGGAGATGTCACCACGGCTCCCTCCCTCCATGCCCGTGGTGACGAGCGTACAGCCGTACGGTAGGCTAACGAAGCGTCCTAGTTCGGGGCAAGCGGAATCGTGGCGCTCGTGAACGGCCCGAGGTTTCGGTCCCTACGCCGGCACGATAGCCCTTGATGCCGTCCAAGTCGTACGAACGCGCAGGCTTTTGGCGATCTGCGCCGAGGCGGGGAGGAGGCGGGGGCGCCGGGCAAGGCGCTGCGGGAGGAGGCGGCGACCGGCGAGGCTCAGGCGGTGACGCCGGGCTGGATGCCGTTCAGCGCCATCATCTTCTGCCGCTCGGCTTCCTTGTTGATGTCGCGGTACCGCTCGTCGAGCTTCGCGATATCGAGCCTCAGGATGCGGCCGTACAGCGCGAAGGCGATGCCGACGATCGACGGGTGG
>JAICEP010000524.1 GCA_025924095.1 Sorangium sp. | reverse complement strand
GAGGGGGCGGCCGGGGGCGACCCGCTGCGCACCGCGAGGTAGACGCCGGCCCCGCCCGCGATCGCGGCGGCCAGCACGCCGCCGGCGACCAGGGCGATGGGCGCGCGCGACGCCGGGCGCTCGCTGCGGCTCGACAGCCCCATGCTCGTGGCGGGCGCCGTGCCCGACAGCGCGTGCGGCCCGGCCGGCGCGCCCGACAGGCGCGGCGGGCCCGACGCGGTGTCGAACGGCGCGCCCGACAGGCGCGGCGGGGTCGACGCGGCGTCGAACGGCGCGCCCGACAGGCGCGGCGGCCCCGAGGAGGCCCCGAACGGCGCGGCGGCCCCGAACGGCGCCCGCGACGCGCGCACGGCGGCGTCGAGCGGCACGAGCATCGCCTCGACGATCGCCTCGCCGTGCGGCAGGAACGCGCGCAGCGCCGCCGCGAGCTCGCCGGCGCTCGCGGTGCGGCCGGCCGGATCGATGATCAGCGTCCGGTGCACCACGTGGGCGACCTCCGGCGGCACCCACGGCGCGATCTCCTGGATCCAGCGCACGGGGGTCGTGCAGATGGCCAGGACGAGCTCGCCGAGGCCGGTCAGGTGCTGGTTGGGGCGCTGCCCCGACAGGGCGTGGTACAGGCTGATCCCGAGCGACCAGAGGTCCGAGCGCGCGTCGATGGCGCCGCTGCCGCGCGCCTGCTCGGGCGACATGTAGAGGGGCGAGCCGAGCAGCGCGCCGCTCTTCGTCATCCCCCCGTTGCCGAGGCTCTGGTCGGTCATCTTGGCGACGCCGAAGTCGAGCAGCTTGACGATGCGCTGGCCGCCCTGCTTCCGCGCGAGGAACAGGTTCGCCGGCTTGATGTCGCGGTGGACGACGCCGGCCTCGTGCGCGCGCTCGAGCCCGAGGCACGCCTGCAGGCCGATGCGCAGCGCGAGATCGACCGGCAGCGGGCCGAGCCGCTCGATGAGCGCCTGCACGTCCTCGCCGTCGAGGAACTCCATCGCGATGTACGGCGAGCCGGTCTCGCGGTCGCGCCCGGTGTCGAACACCTGCGCGATGTGCTCCGACTCGACCGCGCCGACCGCGCGCGCCTCGCGCTGGAAGCGGCGGAGGAGCTCGTCGTCGGCGGCCTGGCCGAGGATGACCTTCACCGCGACGCGGCGGCCGGTGCCGGTGTGCCGCGCCTCGTAGACGGCGCCCATGCCGCCCTGGCCGAGCAGCCGGAGCATCGCATAGCGGTCGTCGAGGACTCGACCGATCATGACGGGAGGCCCGGAACGTCGGCGACGGCCGCCTTGGCGAGCGCGTCGGCGGAGCGTGAGGCGGCGGCTTGGGGGCGAGCCCTCTTCACGGCTGCAGGCTAGAGCACCTCCGCCCCCGCGTCATCCCTCGCCGCAGCACCTGCACCACGGCAGCCTCACGAGCGTGTGGCGCGACGTCTCGAAGGTCGAGAGGTCCTGGATCAGGAGCCGGCCCCCGAGCCTCGAGGGCGTGTACGCCGAGAGCACCTTGAGGGCCTCCATGGCCACGAGCTGGCCGAGCAGCTGCCCCATCGCGCCGGCGTGGGGCGCGGGCTCGGCCCGGAGGGCCGCCGCGGGCAGGGGGCTCAGCGCCTCGGCCATCGCGCAGACCCGGCAGGCCGTCTCGCCCGGGACCACGAGGGGGCCGAGGACGGCCGTCGCCCCCGCGAGGTGCGCGAAGAGCGAGGTGATCCGCGCGCGATGGCCGAACTGCGCGACGCGCGAGAGGAGCTCCGCGTCGTCGCCGCGCACCGCCGCGACGAGGAGGTGGGGGCGCTCGTCCGGCGCGAGGAGGTCGTCCGAGAGGAGCGCGGCGGCGGGGCTCTCGTCCACCCGACACAGCGGCGCGCGCTCGCGGATCAGCGCCGCCACGGCGCCGCGGCGGGGCGCGCCGAGCGCCGCCCGGCCTCGCGCCTGGACGACCGTGACGTCGCGCGGGTCGACCGCGCCGCCGCGCGCGTCGATCAGGCGCAGCGCCGAGACCCCCGCCGCCGCGAGCGCGAGGGCGGCCGCGGCGCCCCAGGGCTCCGGGCCCACGACGAGCACGCGCGCGCCCGCGATCCGCTGGGCCGCCTGCTCCGGGGCCGAGGACCACCTGCGCAGGAACTCGCCTTGCCCGCGGAGGCGCTCGCGATCGACGGACGGCGGCGCGTCGGGCGCCGGCTCGACCAGCCCGCGCGCCTCGAGCAGGTCGAGGAACGCGGTCACGCTCTGCGGCGAGTAGTCGGCGAGCGCCTCGACGAGCGCCTCGCGGTCGCGCGACCCGTCGAGCAGCGGCGCCATCCGCTCGAGGAACGCGCCCACGTCCGCGCCGGTGAGCTGGAAGCTGCCGAGATCGGAGCGGAGGATGACGCCCACGTCCGTGGGCGTGATGCTGGCCGAGCGGCTGAGTCGAATGCTGGGCATGGTGCTCTCCGACGATCCCTGTTCAGGCCTGCTGGGCCCCGGTCCGGCCCTCTGCCGGCGCGGGCTGACCGATGCAGACGAGGTACATGGCGTCCTCCTCGGCGGGGAGCGCCAGGAAGCGCTTGAGCTCCTCGTCGTAGAAGCCGCCGATCGCCACCGGGCCGAGGCCCATGGCCGTCGCGACGAGATAGAGGTTCTGGCCGAGGTGCCCCGCGTCGAGCCACAGGAAGCGATAGCCGCGCTGGCCGTACTTCCACATCGTGCGGAACGGGACCGCCGTGATGACGACCACGACGTTGGCGTTCAGGACCATGTCCTGGTCCACGGCCAGCTCGGCGAGCGCCGCGTGGGTGACGCCCTCCCGGCGGAGCTCGAGCTCGTGCGCGCGCGCGTCGTAGTGGTGCAGGCCGTCCGGGACCCCCTCGACGGCCTGCGTCGCCACGTAGATCTCGAGCGGGTACCGGGCGCCGGCCGAGGGAGCGGGGCGATCGTGGCTCCACTCTCCCTCGATTTTTCGCATGCCACTGACGCCGTAGCTCGCGTGGAGGAGCCGCCCGAGCGTCGCCGCCGGCATCGGCCCGAGGGCGAAATCGCGGACCGATCGCCGCCGCTCCAGCACCGCGCCGAGCGGGGCGTCGATCGAGAAATCGCGCCCGGGCAGCGGCGTGCGCGTGGAGCCGGCGTACGTGCGGTAGCGGAGCGGCTGGAGATCCTTGTCGAACGGCGGCTCGATCCCCCGCGATCTCACGTGGGAGGACTGGAGATGATAGAGCCGCGCGACGTCCGCCTCTTTGCTCCTTGCCATGGTGTCCTCTCTCAGGCCATCGGGTGAGGGTCAGGGTTGATCCCGCGGGGGGCCATCGCGCGGAGGCGCGGATTGCCGAGCCGCGCGCGCTCGTGGCCGAAGTGGATCTGCTGGAAGTCGGGCCCGAGGGCCCGGGCGACGCGGAAGGGGGTCGGCGCGAGATCGGGCGACGTCACGTCCACGATCGCGATGCGCAGCCCCGCGGCCTCCACGCGTCGGGCGAGCTCGGACAGCGAGACCTCCTCGGGCTCCTCCAGCTCGGCGGCGGTCACCGTCCCTCCGCGGCGGAGGAAGTCGAAGGCCGCGGCGCGGCTCGGGGGAATGTAATAGACCGCGTGATCCTCGAGCGAGCGCACGTCCTCCGGCCGCTCGGGGACGGCGACCGCCTCGCCCGTCATGAGACGGAAGACGTAATGGCCTATCTGGCCCTGCTCCAGGATGGCTTTCCTGATCGCGGTGAGGGGGCTCAGGTGGGCGGAGACCGAGACCACCGCGCCGGGCCAGCGCTTGCCGTCGCCGTAGCCCACGCACATGACCACGGGCACCGCGATGCCGGCGTCGAGGAGGTACAGCTCGATCCGGGCGCCGCGCTCCTCGAGCTGCCGGGCGATCTCGTGCACCTCGCGGTCGACCGTGTCGTCGGGCAAGATCCGCTGTCCCGGCCGGCGAGCGAGCCACGAGATCATGAACGCATCGCGCTCGATGAGCTCGAGCGCGGCGCCCATCGACGCGGCCTCGAGCGTCGCGCCGGCGGCGAGCCCGTTCGAGGTCACCTCGCAGAAGGTGTCGGGCCCTGCGCAGTAATTGTAGTAGGTCGGGAGCGCCGGCACGTACACGGGTGCGTGGGTGTCCAGCCAGCGCCCCACGGCCCACGCGATGGGCGTGGCCGGATCGAGCCGCGCGAAGGGGAACTCGGGCCTCGCGTACTGCTCCTCGGCGTAGAGGCTGAGCCGCTCCGGAGCGATGAAGTCGCCCTTCATCTCGGCGACCGGGGCGCGGAGCAGCGCCTGCTCGTCGAAGATCCCGGCGGAGTAGCGCTCGACCGCCTCGCCGGTCGCCCGGACCAGGGCCTCGACGGCCGTGATGCCCTTTCCGGTGCCGACCTGCCGCTCCTCGCCGCGGTGAGCGTGCTCCGAGCCGTCGGTGAAGTCGCTGAGGACGGCCACGGCCGTGACGGGCGCCTCGGGGGCGAGCGCCGGGCTCGTCGCGCTCAGGGAGAGGTGCTGGACGATGCCGACCCGCGCGTCGACGATGCCGGCGAGCATCCGCCGGAGCGCCGCCGGGTCGCGCGCGTCGCGGAGGTGCACGCGCGGGCGCCTCCGCGCGCTCCCCCTGCGCAGGGCGCTTTCGGCGCCGCCGCAGACCGGGCACCAGGGCATCTGCAGGACGGCGTGGAACGACGCCTCCAGGTCGATCAGGTCCTGGACCAGGAAGCGCCCCGCGAGCGGCGAAGCGGCTCGGGTGACGAGCAGATCGAGGGCCGCGAGCGCGACGGCGTGGCCCAGGAGCGCCGGCACCGGCGCGAGGTAGGTGCGCGCGCGGCGCCCTGGGCGCCCGGCGAGGAGCGACGCCTGGAGCGCGTGATCCGCCTCTGGCTGAGCGCTTGTGGCGAGCCTCCGGAGACGGCAGCAGTCCCAGCACGCTGTATGGCCCGGCACGACGGCCGGGCCGATCACGGCCTCGAGCCCCTCGAGGTGCGCGCTGAGCGAGACGACGGAGGCCTCGTGAGCGAAGCGGGCGACGCCCTGAAGGACGAGGAGATCATCGCCCGGGACGCACGCGAGGATCAGGTCCCATCGGGTGTCCTCCAGGGCGAGCGGCCGACCGGCCTCGGCGATCAGCGTCCCCGGCGTGACCGCGCAGCCGGGAGCGAGCCGCGACAGCGCGACCGAGAGCGAAGCCGCGCGATCCTTCCCGAGATCCCCCTCGGTGAAGGGGCCGAGATCGTCCGCCGTGACCTCTCCGTCGTCGAGGACGTGGAGCGCGCCGACGCCGGCGGACGCGAGCTCGGTGGCCGCGACGGCGCCCCACGGCTCGAGCCCGACCACGAGGACACGCGAACGCTTGAGCTTCTCGTGCGCCTCCGCCGGCGCGGCGGTCCCCCCGAGCGACGAAGCGGCGAGCGATGCGCTGGGCAGTTGGATGGTCACCCGAGATCTCCAGGAAAGGGCAGCGCGGCGGCGTCTCGACCGGCGCCGCGCTGCACCTTCGGTAAACAGGTTCAACAGGTTCAACCCTGGCATTCGCGGAGCGGCGCCCCGACAAGCAAAGGAGAGGGGAACCTCGCGCGCGGCTGGCGCGCGAGCTCGCGTGATCGTGGCGAGCCCAGGAAGACGGGAAGGTGCTTTTGGGGTCCCCCGCGCTCCTCGCCTTTCCCGGGAGCTCGATAGCTCGGCCTCGCCGGCCTTCGGGCTGGCTTCAGCGTTACCTGTGGCCGCACCTGTGGCCGCCGCAGTTGTGGCCGCCGCAGCGGTGGCCGCCGCAGTTGTGGCCGCCGCAGCGGTGACCGCCGCAGCGGTGACCGCCGCAGTTGTGGCCGCCGCAGCTGTGGCCGCCGCAGTGATGGCCGCCGCAGCTACAGCTACAGTTACAGCTACAGTTACAGCTACAGCTACAGTTACAGCTACAACTACAGTTG
>JAICEP010000523.1 GCA_025924095.1 Sorangium sp. | reverse complement strand
GCTCGGTGCCGAGCTCGATGCGCACCAGCGGATAGCGCGCCTGCACCCCGCGGAAGATGTCCATGATCGGCCCGAGCGGCGTCACCGCCTCGACGGCGAGCCGCACGATCGGCTCCACCTTGCCCGAGAGGAACATCCCGAAGCTCCGCAGCGCCTCGGTGCTCTCGATGACCGCCGCCGCGCGCTCGTGGAACAGGCGGCCCTTATCGGTGAGCGTGGCGCGGTACTCCCGGCGATCGAACAGCTCGACCCCCAGCTCGCTTTCCAGGTTGCGCACCAGCTTGCTCACCGCCGGCTGGGACTTGTGCAGCCGCGTGGAGGCGGCGCTGAACGAGCCCTCGCCCGCGACGGCGAGGAAGGCGACGAGCTGGTCGTAGGTCATGGCGGCGCGCGCGGAGTCCAGAACCTGGGGTTATGGAGTCCATAGAAACATACCATTTTCTTGGTCGGAGGAGCGGTCCTAGGTTGTCGACCAGAGAGGAACGACACTCCATGTCCAACCGAATCGATCGTGTCATCATCACCGGCGCCAGCAGCGGTATCGGCCTCGATCTCGCGAGGCGCTTTCTGGCCGAGGGCTCGAGCCTCGTCGTGAACGGGCGTGACCCGGAGAAGCTCGACCGAGCGCGGCGGAGCCTCGACGGCGGCGCGCGCGTCGTCGCCGTGCCGGGCCACGTGGGCGAGCGGGCCACGGCGCGGGCGGTCGTCGCCGCCGCGCGGGAGCACTTCGGCGGCGTCGATGTGCTGATCAACAACGCCGGGATCTTCGGCGTGAAGCCGTTCCTCGAGAGCACGGAGGAGGACCTGGACCGGTTCTTCGCCACCAACCTGAAGGGGACGTTCCTGATGACGCAGGCCGCGGTGCCGCTGATGATCGAAGGCGGCGGAGGCTCGATCATCAATGTCGGCACGGTGCTCGTCCAGCAGGCCATGATGGGGATGCCCGTCTCGGCCGCCATGGCCAGCAAGGGCGGCGTCCACGCGCTCACCGTCTCGCTCGCGGCCGAGCTCGCCCGCCACGACATCCGCGTGAACACGCTGGCACCCGGCATCATTCGTACGCCGCTCATCGGCGAAGACGCGGATTCGATGGCCTCGTTCCACCCGCTGGGGCGGATCGGCGAGGTGAGGGACACGACGGACGCAGCGCTGTTCCTGGCCAGAGCCGGCTTCGTGACCGGCACGACGCTCGACGTGGATGGAGGCTACTCCCATGGGCGCTGAGGGCTGGAAGCACGTGCTCCTGATGGGGCTCCAGGTGACGGACGAGGCGACCTACGCCAGCTACCGCGCCCGCATGACGCCGATCCTCTCGTCCTACGGCGGCGCCTTCGGCCACGATTTCATCGTGGCGCGCGTGCTGGAGGGGGACGCGCGCATCAACCGCGTCTTCACGCTCCTGTTCCCCGACCGCGCGACGCGGGAGCGGTTCTTCGCGGATGCGCAGTACCGCGCAGCGCGCGCCGAGCTCTTCGAGCCAGCGGTCGCGACGGCGCTCGTCCTCGGCGAGCTCGAAGCCGCGGTGGCGTGAGCCGGGTGACGCCGCGCGTGCGCTGTACGGGACGTGGCGGCGCGGCGTGCTGCTTCCGCTGCGCGGCGCCCCCGCAGCGCCGGCGTCGCGAGGCGGCGGGGGCAGGTCGCGACCTGCCGGAGCGGGCTCCGGAGGGCCTCCGGAGCTCACCTCACTGGGGGATATCGAACGACTGGCACACGCCGCTCGCGCACACGTCGCCGTCCGAGCAGCAGTCCGCGTTCTCCGTGCACTCTCCACCTGACTCCTTGCAGGCCTCGCCCCCGCCCGCATCCTCCCCTGGATCTCCGCCCCCGTCGCCGGCCGGCGGGTCCTCGTCCTCGCACGTCGTGGGAAGGCACGGCCCCGGCGTCACGGTGATCGTGTCCGACGGGTACTTGCTCGGAGACGCGTGCACGTAGCTGATGGTCGCGTCGCCAAAGCCCGCTGCGCCGAACGCGGAGGCGCTCACCCACACGTCATAGACGACGCGGTAATCCCAGCCCGGTGTCTCCGGGTTGGGGGTGTACTCCTCGTCCGTCTCCGGGGAGTCGACGACGTACGCGCCGTACCCGCACGCGTTGAGATCGCGGTCGAGCGAGGTGGTCGCCGCGACGATGGCGCCCGGGTCTCCGAGGAGCATCTTGCCCTCTCCGCCGAGCACGCCGAGCGACCCGTAGCCCGAGGGCATGGCCTCGGCGGCCGAGAGGTAGTCGACGAAGAAGTCGAGCACGAGCTCTCCCCTCCCGTCCGTCATCTGGAACTGGGCCTTGTCGCTGCCCACGAGATCCTTGAACGTGTGCCCCCCATGGCCTTTCGGCTTCGGCCCGTCGCCGGGCTTCGGCTTGTCGCCGGGCTGCGGGCCGCCGGGCAGCGCGTCGCCGCCCCAGCCGACGGCCGTCGCGCCGTACGTGTTGTCGACGAACGCGGGGTTGAGCGTCAGCCGCACGTGCACGAGCTCGTCGCCCTCGGCGATCTCGACGACCCGCTCGACGAACGCCATCGGGGTCGTCGGGTCGCTGTTCGTATAATAGCAGTCGACCTGGGCGGTCCCGTCCACCGGGATGCCCCGGCGGCTCGCCCCGCACGACATCGGATCGAGGTCCGCCGTGATGGGATCGCCGGCGCCCCACGTGCCAGACCCCGGGAAGCTCGGCGCGGGCGCGCTCCCCCCCTCGTCCGACGGGACACAGTCTTCCCCGTCTTCCCCGGAGACCACGCTGTCGCCGGCAAGCCCCGTGGTCAGCCCGGTGCAGGCCGAGCCGACGACCGCGAGAGACAACAGCCCACCACAGAACCACCCTGTCAACACGAACGAACGCATCGGCATCCTCCTGCTCGAAAGCAAGCACGACCTGGAGCGCGGCCGGCGAACCCGATCGCCGGCGCGATGATCTCCTCGATGAAGTGGAAGTCGCCGGAGGCGCCGGGAGCAGGCAGGGTTCGTCAGAAATCGAAGAGCGGCTGTCGCGAGACATCGAAGAGGCGGCTGTCACGCGCGGGCGCTCACGGGCGAGCGCCGCCGGCGCGGGAGGCGGACGTGGCTTCCTCGCGCCCGAAGCCCTGCGGGTAGTCCCTGAGGTACCGGCGCGCCTCCGCGGCGGTCCGGTCCTTGTCGCCGAGCCCCTCGATCGCGCGCAGGCGCTCCACGCGGGCGATCTCGGCGAGCGGCGAGTCCGGGTAGCGGCCGAGGAGGAGGTCGAGCCGCTCGATCGCCCGCCTCGGCTGGCCCCGCCGCCGCGCCGCCATCGCGCTCTGGAGCAGCTCGTTCTCGGCCGTGAGCGAGGTGCGTGCCGGGGCCTCGCGCGGGTCGCGCGGCGCGCGCGGCTCCCCCTCGACGCCGCCGCCCTCGCCGCCTCGGCTGCCCCCACCGCCCTCGCGGGCGGCGCTGTCCTGCTCGGCCTCGCGCGGCGGCGCCTGCGCGTCGCTCGGCCGCCCCCCGGCGGGCTGGTCCGGCCGGCGCTCCTCGTCGCGGGACGACCACGTCTCGCCCGGGCTCAAGAAACGCTCGACCACGCCGCGATGCACGGCGACCCGCCCTTCCTCGACCGACACGCGCGTCTCGGCGGGCTCTCCCGCCGCGCCGGGCCGCCGCTCGACGGAGAAGCGCGTCCCGTGGACCGTGACCACGGCGTCCAGGGTCCGCACCGACAGGCTCACGCCCGCCGGCAGCGGCGGCACCTCGACGGCGATCCGGCCCTGATCGAGGGTGACGATGTCGCCGAATCGGGCGCGCCCATCCCCGGCCGGCGCGAACCTCACGCGGGTCGAGGGCCCGACCTCGACGGTCGTGCCCGTCGCGAGCGACGCCTTCGCCCGCGCGCCCTCGCCGGTCCGCAGCTCCTCGTCGCTCGCGAGCGGCACGAGGGCGAGCGACGGCGGCGAGCGCGTCGCGCCGCCGGCCGCGATCTCGACCGAGCCCTCGAGCGCCGTCACCTGCGCCGCGGCGGGCGAGGCGTCGCGCCCCCGGACCCCGATCAAGACGCCGGCGACCGCCGCGGCGAGGGCGGCCGCCAGCGCGGTCGCGGCGAGGACCGAGCGCCTCCGCCGGGCGACGCGGGCGCGCCGCTCCGCCGCCTCGGCCGCGAGCTGATCGATACGGCCGGCGATCCGCTGCTGGAGGTACCTCGCCTGGGCCCTGGGCAGCGGGGGCACCGGCTGCTCGACAAGCGCCCGCAGCGAGGCCTCCACGGCGGGCTCCGCGGCGCGATCCTCCGGGGTGGCGTCAACGTCGTCCTGCTTCATCGTGGCTCCTCGGATCGGGCGGGGTCGCGTTGCGCCGCCGCGTCGGGTTCACAGCGCGCCTGGAGCTCCCGCCGCCCGCGCGACAGCCGCGACTGGGCTGCGGCCACCGAGACGCCGGTCAAGTCCGCGATTTCCTTGAGTGAATAGCCCATGGCGTGGAGCAGCAGCGCGGTCGCGCGGTCGCCGTCCATCGCCGCGAGGTGCCGGCGCAGGGCCTCGAGATCGCGCTGCGCGCTCACCTCCCGCTCGGGATCGGCGCTGCGCGCGGGCGCCTCGGCCCCGGCGCCGATCTCCGGCGGCCCCGGCGTGCGATCGATGACCTTGCGCTCGCGCCGGCGGGCGCGCAGCGCGCTCAGCCCGACGTGGCAGGCGATGACGGCCGCCCAGCCCGCCAGGCTGCACTCCCCCGCGAACCGGCGCTTCGTGAGCGTGCTCACGATCTGCTCGAACGCGCCCTGCACGAGATCGACATGGTCCTGCTCGCGGCAACCCAGGATCCGGTACAGGGTCCGGTCGACGACCGGGAGCAGGTGCTCGTAGAGGCGCAGCCCGATCCCTCGCTCGCCTCGCTGGAAGGCGAGCAGGATTTCCTCGTCGCTGGCGGGCGGAGGCGCGGGCGCGGGCGCGGGGGGCTCGGCTTCCTGGGTGGAGACGAGCCTGAGCCGGCGGCTTGCGGGTCGTGGCTCGACGGTTCCCATTCTCGTGCAGTAGCCGGTCCGCCCAAAAGCAGGCTGAGCCGCGGATCTTCCTCGATGCCGCCGCGCCGCCGCCCTGTTGGATGCCCGCCGCGCCGCCGCCCTACCGGAGGCGTAGCTGCACCCCCAGCATCCCCGTGAAGCCGCCCTTCGGCAGCGTCGCTTTGGGCTTCGGGTGTACGTGGAGGTCGGTCTGATGGATCCGCACGAACGCCTCGGCGCTGCCGAGCAGAGCGACGCTGCCCTCGGCGGGCCACACGAGATCGATCGCCGTGCGGGTCCCGAAGGCCCACCCGTGCCCGGTCTCCTCCGGCTTCTTCGGGTCGCGGGGGGAGGCCATCACCCAGTCGACGGTGCCCTCGATCCGCGCCCGCGCGAGCGCGTCGAGCGGCGCGATCGGCGCGGCGATGCCGCCGCCGCCTCCGAGCGCGAGCCACTGGACGGACACCCCCGGCGCCGGCTCGCCCAGGGCCGTGGCATAGGACGCCGACAGCGCCCCGAAGAACCCCGAGCGCCGGTCGAGCGCCGTGGCCATGACCCAGGCGCCGGCGCGGGCGGGGCCGCCGTCGAGCCCGCTGCCGGCGAGCCCGCCGGCGCCGACGAACCAGCCCAGCGGGCGCGGCGGCGGCGCGCCCGCGGCCGGCTCGGCGTCCTCCGGCGCGGGAGGTGGGTCGGGCGGCGCCGGGGCGGCGGCGCGCTCCGCCGCCAGGGCCGCGACGAGGAGCCCCGCGGTGCGGTAGCGGTCGGGCAGGGGATCCTCCTCGCGGAACTCGATCTCGCGCGACGACAGCGTGCCTCCGGGGGCGCCGAGCGAGGCGACGTCGACCCGCAGGCGGCGATGGTCCGGCCCGTCCAGCCAGACCACGGCGAGCGCCCGGATCGGGGTCCCGGTGCGCTTCGGGTC
>JAICEP010000522.1 GCA_025924095.1 Sorangium sp. | reverse complement strand
TGGCGGGGTGGACGGGACTCGAACCCGCGGCCTCCGGCGTGACAGGCCGGCGTTATAACCAACTTAACTACCACCCCAGACTGAACTCATCACAGCTGACCCAGGGCCCTAGCCCTGGGGTGGGCGGGACAGGGGTCGAACCTGCGACCATCGGCTTGTAAGGCCGACGCTCTGCCGCTGAGCTACCCGCCCCGTCGGAGAGGTGCGCGACTCTACTTGCCGAACGGGTTCCGTCAAGATCTATTTTGAGACGGGCTCCGTCCCTAGCGAATCCCCTGGCGAATCGGGCCTGGGTTTGCCGCGCGGGGCTGAGCGCCTGCGCGCGGCCCTGCGAGCTCCATCGCGACGCACCGAACGGACCGGCGGACAGAGCCGTTGGTCCGCCCGCGAGGCCGACTCATCGATACAATTATAACATAAATTTCCTGAGTATCCGCGCTACGCTGCGCGTCAATCGCGGGGGTCGCGAACCTGTGTGGTGGGAGGAGATAGCAGCGTATGGCGGACAAGATCGGCATCCTCGTCGGCTGGGAGCAATCGTTCCCGCAGGCCTTCCTCGAGAGGTGCAACAAGGTGCCGGGCATCCGGGCGGAGATCGCGACGATCGGCGGGACGCCCGAGCGCTTCGAGAGCCCCTACCGGGTGCTCATCGACCGGATCAGCCAGGAGGTGAAGCACTACCGCTTCCACCTGAAAGCGGCGGCGCTCGGCGGGGCGTTCGTGATCAACGACCCGTTCTGGTGGAGCGCGGACGACAAGTTCTTCGGCTACTCGCTGGCGTCGCAGATCGGGATCGCGACGCCGCGCACCGTCATGCTGCCCCAGCACGACTACATCCCGGGGATCGTCAAGGAGCGCAGCCTCCGCAACCTCGAGTACCCGCTCAACTGGGATGCGATCATCGACTACGTGCGCTTCCCGGCCATCCTCAAGCCCGCGGACGGCGGCGGCTGGAAGGACGTGTCGGTGGTGCGGAACCAGGAGGAGCTGCTCGCCGCCTACAACGCCTCGGGGCAGAACGTCATGACCCTGCAGGAGTTCATCGACTTCGACGACTACGTCCGCTGCATCTGCGTCGGCAAGGATCGCGTCCTCCCGATCCAGTACGACCCGAAGGCGATCGGCCCGACCGGGCTCCGCGGCTGCTACGTGCAGCACGAGGACGAGCGGTGGCTCCCGAAGCGGCTCCACGATCGCATCATCGAGGACGCGATCAAGATCAACAGGGCGCTCGGCTACGACATGAACTCGATCGAGTTCGCGATCCGGGACGGGGTCCCGTACGCGATCGACTTCACGAACCCGGCGCCCGACATGCACATCGAGCACCTGCGGGAGCGCTACTTCAACATCGCGGTCGACTGGATGGTCACGTTCGCCGTGGAGTGCGCGCGCGGCGACCGGCGGACGCGCGACGACTACGCGTGGTCGAGGCTGGTCCGGCCTTCCGTGCAGAAGGTGCGGCTCGGGGCCTCGTCGTGACCGCGGCCCTGGGGCTCCTCGACGGCCAGTTCACGCTGGGCATCGAGGAGGAGTTCCAGATCGTGGACGCCAAGACGCGCGAGCTCAAGTCGTACGTGAGCCAGCTGCTCGAGGGGGGGCAGGGCCACAAGCTCCTGCGCGAGCGCGTCCGCGCGGAGATGCACCAGTCGGTCGTCGAGACGGGCACCGGCATCTGCCACGACATCCGGCAGGCGAGGGGAGAGCTGACCGAGCTGCGCGGCAGCCTGAGCGCGCTCGCGCGGCAAGGCGGGATGCGCATCGTCGCGGCGGGGACGCACCCGTTCAGCGACTGGAAGAAGCAGGAGATCACCGACGGCGAGCGCTACCGGTGCATCGTGGAGGACCTGCAGGACGTCGCCCGGGCCAACCTGATCTTCGGGCTGCACGTGCACGTTGGCGTCAAGGACCGCGAGGTGGCGATGGCCCTCGCGAACCAGGTCCGCTACTTCCTCCCGCACATCCTCGCGCTGTCGACGAGCTCGCCGTTCTGGCTCGGGCGGTCCTCGGGCCTGAAGAGCACGCGGAGCGAGATCTTCAAGCGCTTCCCGCGCACCGGCATCCCGGGGCGCTTCGAGTCGTACGGCCACTTCCAGCGCTTCGTCGACCTGCTCGTGAAGACGGGCTGCATCGACAACGCGAAGAAGATCTGGTGGGACGTGCGCGCCCACCCGTTCTTCGACACGGTCGAGATCCGGATCTGCGACATGACCACGCGCCTCGACGACACCGTGGCGCTGGCGGCGCTCATCCAGGCCGTCATGGGCAAGCTCTACCTGCTCTACCGGCGCAACCTCGGGTTCCGCGAGTACCGGCAGGAGCTCATCGAGGAGAACAAATGGCGCGCGGTGCGCTACGGCATCGACGGGCAGCTCATCGATTTCGGCAAGCAGGAGCAGGTCCCCGTCCGCCTCCTCGTCGGCGAGCTGCTCGAGTTCGTGCAGGAGTCGGCCGAGATCTTCAGGTCGCAGGACGAGCTCGAGCGGATCCGGGCGATCCTCGACGAGGGGACGAGCGCGGATCGCCAGCTCGCTGTCTACGCCCGGACACCGCGCTTCGAGGCCGTCGTCGACGACCTGATCGAGCAGTCGAGCCTCGGCCTCTAGACGAGAATTTCTGCTCGCGCGCCGGCTCTGCTACCGTGCGGCCGTGGGAATCGCTCCGCATCGCTGCGCCTTCGCTCTCTCGGTGGGCTGCCTGGTCGCGCTGTCTGTCACCGCGGGCGCCGCGGGCTGCGCGTCGACCGAGTACGTCAACGAAGGTCCGGGGCAGCCGACGCCGCGGGCCTCCGGCACGCTGCCGCCCGGCTCGACGGGCGTCTGCAAGCAGCCGCAGACGAAGCGGCCGCCCATCGTGAGCGAGGAGCTCTGGGCGCACACGAAGCCGTGCACGCCGCGCACGCCCGCCTCGTACATCCGCCTCGGCTACGCGAAGGACGGCGCGGCGGGCGCCGACCCGGAGGCGGAGCAGCTTGTCGAGCGGGTGCTCACGGCGCTCGCCGAGGGGACGAAGCCCGAAGACGGCAACAACCAGGTCACGAGCGCGATCCGCGCCGTGCGGGCCTACGCGGCGAGGAAGGACGAGCTGCGCGCCCGGATCGTGCGGGAGTCGGCCGACGGGCAGGCGTGCGACGTGACCTACCTGCTCAACACGATGTCCGCGGCGCGGAGCAAGCTGTCCGGGGGCGAGGCCTGCACCGCCGAGGTGTTCGACCCCGAGACGCGCGGCGACGCGTGCCTCTTCGACACGAAGCGGCCCGAGGGGCTGTGGCTCTCGAGCGGCTGGTCGTGCATGACGTTCACCGGCGCGCTCGGGAACGAGGCGTCCTGCCACCAGCTCTGCGGCTACGACGATTACTGCGCGCGGCAGGTGTATTGCGCGGCCGGCGACGTCAACCTGCTGCTCTGCACGCTCGGGGTCTGCCTGCCCGAGCCGTCCGCCGGCATCAAGTGACGGCCGCCGGCCGGCGCTGACCGAACGCCCGGCGGGGCGGAGCTAGTCGGCCAGGAGGGCGCTCAGCCGCTCGAGCACGCCGCGGAGCAGGTCGCGCGCGCCGCGCAGGAGCAAGCGCCCGTCGCGCAGGACGTCCTGCACCTCGCTGGGTACGGGCAGGAGGCCCGCGCGGGCGGCGAACGCCGCGCCCGTGAGGAGCAGCAGGATCACGAGCAGGGTCAGAAAGACGCGGCGGCGCCACTTCTGCCGGGCGCGGGGCGCCGGGGTGACCAGGGACGGCGGCGCGGACGCGACGGGCAGGGCGCGGCTACCGGGCGGCGACTGCGACGAGGGCTTGGAGGAAGGCTCGTCGAGGGAGACGGGGAGGATGCCGGCGAAGGTGGCGGGGAGGGGCGTGTTCCCGGCCGGCGCCCGCTTGGAGCGCCGCTCGCCCCTCACCGAGGACGCGGTGCGGCTCTCCCCGCGCGACGACATGCGGCTGTCCGCGAGCTGGATCGCCGTCGCGAGCTTCTTCCGCCGCTCGGACACGATGTCTCCGAGCGTGTCGCGGACGAAGTGACCGACGTCGCCGTCCGAGACCGCGATGCCGAGCGAGATCGCTATCTGGTCGATCGTGCGCTGGAACGAGGCGCAGTCGTTCCAGCGGTCCGCCGGATCCTTGGCCAGCGCGCGCTCGATGGCCACCGCGAGATCGAACGGGACGTCCGGCACGAGCTCCCGGAGGGGGACCGGGGCGAACCGCAGGATGTTCTCCATCGTCTTGGCGTCGCTCCGGCCGCGGAACGGGTGGTAGCCGCTGAGGGTCGTGTAGAGGAGGACACCGAGCGAGAAGATGTCGGAGCGGCGATCGACCTTGCCCGACGTGAGCTGCTCCGGCGAGAGGTACGGGATCTTGCCCTTGAGCTGGCCGGCGACGCGCGTCTCGTGCAGCCGGCCCGTGGCCTTGGCGACGCCGAAGTCGACGATCGTTACGATGCCGTCGAACGACACCATGACGTTCTGCGGCGAGATGTCGCGGTGCACGAGGTCGACGAGCTTCCCGTCGTCGTCGCGGAGCTCGTGCGCGGCGTGGAGGCCGGCGCAGATGCTCGAGGCGAT
This sequence comes from Sorangium sp., assembly GCA_025924095.1. Lineage (GTDB taxonomy): Bacteria > Myxococcota_A > Polyangia > Polyangiales > Polyangiaceae > Sorangium. Next base: position 1,310 of record JAICEP010000522.1, on the reverse strand, counting down.
GCGCAGGAGGATCGGCAGGGGGACGCCCCCGGTCGATTTGACCTGCTTGTTCAGCGTGGAGATCGTGTCGCCGTCGACCCACTCCATCACGATGTAGAGCACGCCGTTCTCGTCGCCGAGCTCGACGATCTCGACCGCGTGGGGGTGCCGGATGCGCGACGCGAGGCGCGCTTCGTCGAGGAACATGGCCTCGAAGGCCGGGTCGTCGCCGAACTCCGGCAGCATCGTCTTGATGGCGACGATCTTCTGGAAGCCGCGGGAGCCCACGAGGCGCGCCGCCCAGACGGCCGCCATCCCTCCACGGGCGACCGGCATGAGGATCTCGTAGCGGCCCAGCGTGTCTCCAGGCTTGAGGTCCGACAAGAGCTGCACGCGGTGATCCTAGAGGGGGAGGCGGAGTTGGGAGGGGTGGGGCTCGAGTGCCGCCGTTACGTTCGTGGAGGCACGCAGCCTCGACGTCTGCCGGAGCGACGCAGCGCCATCGCGCTCGCACGTCACGAAGGAGGTCCCGCGAAGCCAGGGTGCCACGAAGGGGACACCGACCTCAAGTTCGGGGGCGCCAGCGCCCGAGGGGAAGGATCTCCGGCGCCCGGCGGGCAGGAGCGCAGGCGCCGAGGAGGCGCGCGGCGGCCGCGCGGAACGGCGGCGGCAGGTGCACGGCGCGAGAGCGGCTCATCGCAGCGGATACTACGCGAGCACCGTCGGACAGGAAGAATGCAGCGAGCGCTGCCGGAGCGATCGATGGGGCGGATCGAGGAGAAGCGAACCGCGCGAAAGGGAATGATTCGTAGCGAAGAGTGCGCCAGATCGCGCTGGAGACGCGGGCGCTGGAGTCGTGATACACGGGGAGCGACCCGCTCGACGAGGCCTCATGGAAGCCAATTTGCGCCCGATCCCGCCGCCGCACGACGAAGACGACGAAGATGTGCACTGGGCGCTGTCGACCGCGACGGCGCTGTGGGGGCGCGGCGAGCGTGATGAAGCGCTGAGATGGCTGCGCCGCGCCGCGGAGCAGGCCTCGGATGCCAACGCCGACCTGCGCGCACTCGAGCTCTTCAAGGCCGCCGCGGAGGTCGCGCAGAAGATCGCGGCGACCGACGCGGATCCGGGCTCGGCCACGGCGACGGAGTCGCCGCCGGCGATCGCGAGCGCGCCGCCGAAGACGCCCTTGAGCGCGCCTCCCCAGGCGCCCGGCGCGGCTCCTGCCACGGCGAGCGCGCCGCCGCCCAGGCCGGGCGCGTCGGGGGCCGGGTCCCACGCGACGCCGTCGCGGCCGCCGGGCGCGGAGGCAGGCCGGGCCGAGCGCGGCG
>JAICEP010000521.1 GCA_025924095.1 Sorangium sp. | reverse complement strand
TCCTCGACCTCGGCGGCTCGCTCCTGTCGGCGCAGGCGCTGCCGGGCAAGGCCATGGATCTCCTGCGCGAGGTCGTCCGCGCGGGCGGGAGCCCCTCGCCCTCCGGGGAGCAGGCGGCAACGCGCGGCGACGCGCCGCGGCCGGTCGCGTCGCAGGACGTGCTCCGGCTCCTGTCGCAGAAGACCGGGGTGCCGAGGCTCCTGCTCGGCGGCGACGAGCCGCTCGACGCCGGCGCGCTGGAGGAGGAGCTCGGCCGCCGGGTCATCGGCCAGCCGGAGGCCGTGCGCGCCGCGGCGGATCTCGTGGCGCGCATCAAGGCGGGCCTCGTGGATCCGCGGCGCCCGTACGGGGTGTACCTCTTCACCGGGCCGACCGGGACCGGCAAGACCGAGCTCGCCAAGTGCATGGCGGAGCTCATCTACGGCAGCGCGTCGCGGCTGCTCCGCTTCGACATGAGCGAGCAGAGCGGCCCCGACGCGCCGGCGCGGCTCATCGGCGATCGCTACGCGCCCGACGGGCTCTTGACGCAGCGGGTGCGGGAGCAGCCGTTCTCGCTGGTGCTGCTCGACGAGATCGAGAAGGCGCACCCGTCGGTGCACAGCCTGCTGCTCCAGCTCTTCGAGGACGGCCGGCTCACCGACGCGGCGGCGAGGCCCGCGCACTTCAACCACGCGGTGGTGGTGATGACCTCCAACCTGGGCGCGCGCGCGCGATCCTTGGTCGGCTTCGGCGTCGGCTTCGGCGTCGGCTTCGGCGGCGCCGGGCTCCCGGAGGCGCGGGCGCTCGCGATCGCGGAGGAGTCGGCCCAGGAGGTCGCGCGGGCCGTGCGCGAGTTCTTCCCGCCCGAGCTGTTCAACCGGATCGATCGCGTCGTGCCGTTCCGGCCGCTGACGCCCGAGGTGGCGGTGCGGGTGGCCGAGAAGGAGCTCGACCGGCTGCTCTGCCGGCGCGGGCTCGCCGAGCGGAGCGTCTTCGTGCGCCGGGGCGCCGGCGTGGCCGAGCGGATCGCGCGCGAGGCGTTCGTGGCCGAGGACGGCGCCCGCTCGGTGAAGCGGTTCATCGAGGACGAGATCGGCTCGCTGCTCAGCGACGCGCTCACCCGCGGCGCGCCCGCCGCGATGCAGCTGCTCCGCATCTTCACGACGTCCATGCCCGCCGGGAGCGACGGCGCCGCGGCGCCCCCGTTCGCGCTGCACCGCGAGGCGCTCGAGGAGGCCGAGCCCGCGGCCGCGGCGTGGGCGCTCGCGCCGCTCATGACGAGGCCGCTCGACGCGCTCACGGCGGAGCTCTCGCCGCTGCTCGAGTTCGTCGACGACCTCGAGCGCGGCGACGGCCTCGCGCGCCTGTCGGCGCGGATCCGCTACCACCTCGCGGAGCACGGCCGGACCGCGGAGGGGCCCGAGGCGCACGAGCACGCGGAGGCGGTCTACAACCTCGACGCGATGCGCGGCGCGATCCAGGCGTTCCGCGAGCGGATCGAGCTCGTCCGGCGACGGAGCGGCGACGACGACGAGCAGCAGCAGCTCGACCTGGAGATGCGGCGGTTCGGCTACGTGACCCTGGGGGAGGACGAGTGGAATCGCTCCCGGGTGCGCCTCTTCCACCGGCGCCAGCTGCCGGGCCCGCTGCGCCGGCTGGCGAAGCAGGAGGTGCTGGAGTGCATCGCCGAGGGCCACGCGCTCCGGCGCGCGCTCCGCAAGGTGGACGAGCCGGGCCAGCACGCGGTCCTGATCGAGCTGCTCCGCGCCGCGCACTTCGAGGAGGGACAGGCCGGCGGCCCGGGCGGCGCGCGGGAGGAGGGGCTCTTCGAGGCGCTCGCGCGCGCGTACAGCGAGGCGGGGGGCGAGGTCGAGGGGTGGGCGGGCGCGCCTCCCGGCCGCGCGCCTTCCGGGGATCGGCACGGGCACGCGCCCGCGATCGAGCAGGGCCGCGGGACGGCGGGGCTCGACGCGATGCTCACCGGCGGGGCGGAGCTCCTCGTCCTGAGCGTCGTGGGCCTGTGCGTGCTCGATTTCTTCGAGCTCGAGACCGGCGCGCACGTCTGGACGTCGCTCGCGCGCGGCCCCGAGGTGGTGCGGGTGCGCGTCCTTCCGGCCCGGCCGGGCCTCTCGCCGGCGGTCGCGGTCCGGGAGCACCTCGAGCGGCAGGCGGCGTTCGACGAGGCGGCGCGGCACGGGCGCGCGCTCCCGCCGAACCCGGCGGCGCTCCTGCCGGTGGTGCGGAGGATCCGGTTCGACCCGCCGCGCCGCCCGGGCAGGGCCGCGCCGATCGAGATCGAGGACTACGCGATGGGGTACGCCGAGGCGGCGCTGGTGAGGAGCCTGTCGCAGGCGCTCGCGCCGCTGTGGCTGCTCAGGATGAGCCGGGAGGACGTGGCGTAGCGGGCGCGCTTTTCCGCGCTTTTCCGAGCGACCTCGAGCGCCCGGCGCCTCAGGGCAGCCGGAACAGCGGGCGGCCGTAGGGCAGGAACGGCCAGGGGATCGCGGCGAGCACGATGAGCAGCGCGAAGAGGACGCCGAGCGCCATGCGCCGGTGCCGCGCCGTGGGATCCGCGGCCCGCTTCGCCCGGCTCAAGGCGATGTGGGCGACCGCCACCGCCACGATCATGGTGAAGATGTGCTCGACGGCGAAGAAGCGCAGCGCGGCGATGGGCATCGCGGCCTTCAGCGCGGCCATCGAGGTGGGCCGGAGCGGGCTGAGCACGACGTACAGCAGGAGGCCGAGGAGGAGCTGGGTGTCGAGTGAGCCGATGAACGCGGCGCTGATCTTGCGATCCGTCTCGGTCCACGGCCTCCGCTGGGCCCAGCCCCGGACCGACCGCACCAGCGCAGCCAGCCCGAACAGCAGGACGGCCCAGCGCAGCCACGAGTGCACGACGAGGACGAACGAGTAGATCATGGACGCTGCTTTCCGGCCGCGGTGCCGGCCTCGATGATGTACTCCGCCACGTCGGCGAGGTCCGACTCACGGACGCCGCGAAAGCTGGGCATCGGGGGGACGTCGGTGCGCTTGCGGCCCGGGGTCACGGCCCAGCGGACGATGCCCTCGGGGTCGGTCGCATAGAGGGCCGCCATCTCGCTGAGCGGAGGGCCGACCAGCTTGGCGGCGGGGGCATGGCAGGCCGCGCAGAGGGTGGAGAACAGGGCCTTGCCCTTCGCGGCGCGGGGCGAGAGCGCGAGGCCCTCGTCGGGAGCCGGCCCCTTGCACGCGGCCACGAGCACGAGCAGGAGCAGGAGCAGGGCGGCGAGGATCGGCGACCGTGTCATGCGGGCGGGCCGGAACATAGCGCGCCCGCGGGCCCGGGTAACGCGACGTTGTGACGCAGGGCTCGCCAGGGCGCCGGGCCAGCTCGCTCGAGGCCGCAGCGCGGGAGCCCGAGGAGGCGCACGGCACGCCACGGCGATCACTGCGTCTTGAACAGGTCCAGGATCCCCTGCCCGATCGCGGCCGGGTCCGGCAGCGCCACGCCGGCCGGCTCGGTGCCCTCGAGGAACACCTCCTCGACCGCGTTCTCCTGGCCGGGCATCGCGAGGCCGCCCGTCTCCGGGTCGATCTCGAGGCGGACGATCCCGAGCGGCTCCGGGAAGTCGGTCGCCGGTCGCCCCGCGTGCGCCTTGTCCATGAACGCGATGAAGGCCGGCAGGGCGGCGCTGCTGCCCACCTCGCGCGCGCCGAGCGGCGTGGCGTCGTCGAAGCCGGTCCACACGGCGCACGCGATGTCGGTCGAGTAGCCGACGAACCACGCGTCCTTCGCGCTGTTCGTCGTGCCGGTCTTGCCCGCGATCGGCCGGCGCAGCGAGAGCGCCTGCTTCGCCGTGCCGACCTCGACGACCGCCGTGAGCAGGTCCGTCGTGATGTACGCCTCCGCCGCGGTCATCGCCTGCCGCGGCGGGGGCCGCGCGGGCACGGGCAGCGCCTCGCCGCGCGGGCCCGTGATCTTCGTCACGAGGACGGGCTCCTGGTACGCGCCGCCCGCCGCGAACGTCGCGTAGGCGGCCGCCATCTCGCGCGGGGTCACCTCGTAGGAGCCGAGCGCGAGGGACAGGTCGGCGCCGAGCTTCGAGGTGATCCCGAGCTCGCGCGCCCACGCGACCACGGCCTCGGGGCCCACGTCCCGGAGCGCCGACACGGCGGCCACGTTCACGCTGTGCGCGAGCGCCTCGCGCAGGCGCTTCGGGCTCTGCCCCTCGCTCTCGTCGTAGTTGCCGGGCTTGTAGCCCTCGAGCGCCGCCGGGTTCGTCTCGAGCATCGACACGGCCGTGAGCTTCCGCGCGTGGACGCCGTAGCCGTAGACGATGGCCTTGAACGTCGAGCCCGGCTGCCGGTGCGCGTGGCTCGCCCGATCGAGCCCGCCGCGCGCGCCCTCGTAGCCGCCGACGAGCGCGACGATCTCGCGCGTGCGCGCGTCCAGCGCGATGAGCGCGCCCTGCGGTCCGAGGTCCAGCCGCAGCTTGCCGGCCTCGATCTCGCCCGCGAAGCGCACGCGCAGCACCTTGCCGACCTCGGCGAAGCGGCTCGGCGGCAGCCCGCGCGGGTTGTACCGGCGCTCCTTGCGCAGATCGGCGGTCCCCTGCGCCGTGCCCACGCGGATCGCCAGCGTGCCGCGCGCGTCATCGGCGCCGGTCACGACGCCGAGGTAGACGCGGTTCGGGTCCCTGGGGGCGCCCTGGAACGGCGCCGGATCCGCCTTGGCGCGGGCGAACGGCGCGGCGAGGCCGTGGCGCGCGGCGTAGGCGTCGAGGTTCTGGCGCACCGCCGCGCGCGCGGCGGCCTGCATCTTCGGATCGATCGACGTCACGACCGTGTAGCCGCCGTACCTGGCCTCGGGTCCGACGGCCTTTCGCAGCGCGCGCTCGGCCTCGGCGAGCACCTCGGACGCGAGCTCGTCCGAGGGCTCCGGCTCGGGGGCGAGGCGGATCGGCTCCGCGAGGGCGGCGTCGATCTGCGCGGCGGGCAGGAAGCGCTTCTCGCGCATCTGGCCGAGCACGAAGGCGCGGCGCTTCTCGGCGCGCTCCTGGTTCACGCGCGGCGAGTAGATGGAGGGCCCCTTCACGATGCCCGCGAGGAGCGCCGCCTCGGCGAGCGTCACCTGGCGGATGCTCTTGCCGAAGTAGAACCGCGCCGCCTCCTCGACCCCGTAGCGCCCGTGGCCGAAGTAGATGTGGTTCAGGTAGAGCTCGAGGATCTGGTCCTTCGTGAGCTCCTGCTCGATGCGGCGGGCGAGGAGGAGCTCGCGCATCTTCCGGTCCAGCGTGCGCTCGTGCGTGAGCAGGACGTTCTTCACGACCTGCTGGGTGATCGTGCTGCCGCCCTGGCGCGCCTCCGCCGAGCGCAGGTTCACGATCAGCGCGCGCAGCATGCCGAGGTAGTTGAGGCCGTCGTGCTTGTAGAACCTGGCGTCCTCGGCCGCGAGCGCCGCGAGGCTCATCGCCGGCGGGATCTCGGTGACGGGCACGAGGGTCCGGCGCTCGACGAAGAGCTCGCCGATCACCGTGCCGTCGCGCGCGAGGAACCGCGTCACCTGCGGCGGATTGTAATTTTTCAGCTCCGCTATTGTCGGCAGATCGGCTTCGTAGTGCCGGACGACGAGGAAGAACGCGACGACCGCGGCGACGGCCAGGCAAGCGAAAGCGATCGCGAGCCGCTTGCCCCAGCGGACGAGCTGCGGGCGGAGCGGCGGCCTGGGTCCGGCGCCGTGGGGCTTCCGCCCGAAGGCGGCGCGGAGCGCCGCGACGGCCGCGCGCAGCGCCGCGATGGCCCGCGCCCGCAGCGGGTGCGCGGGCGCCGCCGGCGGTGGCTGCACGGGCGCGGGCGGCGGCTTCACGGCAGCGGGCGGCGCCGGCGGCTGCCCCGGCGGGGGCGGCGCC
>JAICEP010000520.1 GCA_025924095.1 Sorangium sp. | reverse complement strand
CGTAGATCACCTCGGGGCGCTGCGGCTGGTACCGGAGCCCCCCCGGCGGCGCGACCCGCGGCGCTTCGCTGGCCGGGCCCGCAGCGCTCTCGGCGTCCGGCTCGGCCGGCGGGGGCTCGGGCGCGAGATCGGGCGCGGCAGGCACGACAACGTCCGGTCGCCTCGCCACGGCGGAGGAGCGCGCCGCCTGGACCGCGCGCTTCGCCACCCCCTTCGATGCAGGCAGGGCGCTCCCGCCGGCGTCGAGCGTGCCCGTCTGCACAAGCCACACGCCGCCGAGCCCCGCGAGCATCCCGAACACCGCGAGCCCGATCGCGAGCCGGCGCGGCCACGGCGATGGCCCGCGGCGCACCAGCGTGAGCCGCTCCGTCTCGGCCGGCGCGCGCGCCTCCGCCGGTGTGACGCGCGGCGCCGGGTCGGTGCTGACGCGATGCGCGAAATGGCGGCCCAGCGGAATGGGCGTCTCACCTGCCGGGCGATGCCCTGTCGTGTCCGCCTGCGGGTCCGAGGGGCGCGCCGGCGGGCTCACCATCACGACCCGCGGGGGCGGCGTGCGGCTCGCCCGCAGCTGCTCGCCGCCGTCCCACGACGCGCCCGCGTGCGACACCAGCGTGACGTCGGACTGACGGCCGCCGCCGGGCGCGTCCCACTTGGCCGTCGTCTCGAGGTCGCCCATGAGGTCGTCGGGCGACATCCTCGGCAGATCGGCCAGCGTGTCGGGCTCCCATTCGTCCTCGACGGGCGCGGGGGCCGGCGTCGCCATGCGGAGCGTCTCGTCCGCCCGGAGCGCCTCCCACACGCGCTCGGCCGCGTCCTCCGCGCCCTCGCCCCCGAAGCGCGCGAGCGCGAACGCGAGCTTCGCGACGTCCGGGGGGCGCGCCTCCGGGTCCTTGTCGAGGCAGCGCAGCAGCAGCTCCTTGAGCTCGACGGGCTCGAACTGCGGCGGGAAGGGCGCGGGCGGCTCGTGCAGGACCTTGTTGCAGATCTCGATCTCGGTCCGCCCCTCGAACGGGCTCGCCCCGCAGAGGAGCGCGTAGGCCACGGCGCCGATCGACCAGAGGTCGGCGCGCTCGTCGATGCCGCCCGCCGACCGCATCTGCTCCGGCGCCATGTAGAGCAGCGACGTCCGCATGGCGCCCGAGACGGCGTTCGGGCCCTCGCTCTCGACGCCACACGCCACGGCCGACACGCCGAAGTCGAGCACCTTCACGCTGGGCGCGCCGTCGCCGAAGCTGAGGAACAGGTTCTCGGGCTTGAGGTCGCGGTGGAGGATCCCGATGCCGTGCGCCTCGGCGACGGCCTCGCAGATCTGCAGGAGGTACTTCACCGCCTCCCTGACCCGCAGCGGCCCGCGGCGCTGCAGGTAGCTCGAGAAGTCGGACCCCTCCAGGTACTCGCTGGCGACGAACGGCACGCCGTCCTCGACGCCGACGTCGAGGATCCGCGCGACGTACCTGCCCGAGAGCGAGCGCGCGGCGCGCGCGCCCCGGAGCAGCCGCTCGACGGCATGCCTGTTCTCGGCGAGCGCCGGATCGACGCGCTTGAGCGCGACGCGCCGGCCCGACGCACGATCGATCGCGAGCTGGACGATGCCCACCCCGCCGGCGCCGATCCGGGTCTCCACCGCGTACCGGCCGGCGACGACCTCCTGCTGCCCCGGACCCGCCTCGGCCGTCCGCGACACACGCTCGGCGTCGGTCCGCTCCTGTGCGGCCGCGCGATCCTCTCCTCTGGGCTTCAGCGACGTCAACGCACTGCCTCGGTGGGGTCCGCGAGCTCCGCGAACAGCGTCTGAACCTGCCCTCTGAATAGCAGATCCAGAGTGCAGCAAGGCGTCCATGACGTGTCGTCTACCGACCACGACGACAGAGGGATGTCCGTTCTGTGCGCCGTCGGCTGGCCGGCCAGCTGGCCGGCCGGCCGGCCCGCATCCATCCATCGCTGCAGCCGATGCAGCCGCTCCACCGTGCTTCGCCATCCAGACATTCCCAGCCATGCAGCCCAGCGATGCGCCGTCCATGCCACGCGCGTCCTGCCGCCGCGCCGCCCCTCAGCCGTCCACGCGGCTCACGGCGGGAGCCCCAGCGCGAGCGCAACCAGGGTGTCGACGCCGCTCAGGACCAGGACGAGCGCCGCGGCGCACGCCGCGCCGAGCCCGAGCGCCTTCAGCGCGCGCCAGCGCCGCGGCCCGCGGGCGTCCGGCCGCCCGTGCTGGACGCCGCGCGTGACCCAGCACCACCCGAGCATGGACAGCGGGCCGAACGCGTAGAGCGCCGCGCCCCAGGTCGCTCCGTTCCAGCAAGCAGCGCGCTGCTCGGGCGTGAGCCGCCGTCGATCCCACCGCTGCAGCGCGAGCGGCAGCGCGATGCCGAGCACCATCTGGATTGCGAGGCGGAGAGTGCTCATGTCGCGCTCCGGGAGCCCGGGCGCGCCATCCGCTCAGGCAGCGCCGGACAAGCGCTGTTCGATCGAGCACGCCGCGGCGCGTCGCGGCAGAGCTCGGGTGAGCGACTCGGTGCCCGTCTTCGCTGTCCTCCTGCGTCGAGGAAAGCACCGCAAAAATCGCGTGCCGGCCTTCTCGATCCCGATGGGGGTTGATACGAACGAGGAATGACAACGACTGAGGCAGGGGACATCAGGAACGTTGCAATCATCGGACACAAGGGGGCTGGGAAGACATCGCTCGCCGAGGCCATGCTGTACGTCGCCAAGGCGACGGCCAAGCTCGGCAAGGTGGACGACAAGTCGAGTGTCCTCGACGACACCGCCGAGGAAAAAGAGCACGTTTGCTCGTTCGAGGCGAGCGTCGCGCACCTCTCCTGGGGCGGGAAGAAGATCAACCTCGTCGACACGCCGGGAGAGGGGAGCTTCCTCGCCGAGACGCGGCTCGCCCTCGCGGCGGTCGACGCGGCCATCGTCGTCGTGAGCGGCAAGGACGGCGTGCAGCCGATCACCGAGCGCGTCTTCGGCTGGGTGAAGGAGGCGAAGCTGCCGTGCATGATCGTCGTCACGAAGGTCGACGCCGAGAACGCGCGGCCTGACGAGGTGCTCGCCGAGGTCCGCGCGCGCCTCAAGGCGCCGCTCGCGGTGATGGAGGAGCGCATCGGCGAAGGGCTCCAGTACCGGGGGGTCGTCGCGACCCGGACGAAGAAGGCCTGGCTCGACAAGCCCGAGGCGCCCGCCGCTGCCGCGGGCTCTCCCGTGCCGGCCGACGCCGCGGGGGCCGTCGAGAAGGCCCGGGCCAAGCTCGTCGACGACGTCGCCGGCAGCGACGACGAGCTCACCGAGCGGTACCTGACCGAGGGCGACCTCACGCAGCAGGAGCTCGATCAGGGGCTCCGCGCCGCGGTTCGCCGGGGGGCGCTGGTCCCTGTCTACTTCGCCTCCGGGGTCCGCCCGAGCGGCGCCGCCGCGCTGCTCGACGGCATCGTCGAGCTCGTGCCCCCGCCGACCGAGCACCCGGCGTGGACCGGCGTCGTCCCCAGCGGCAAGCCGGGCGCCGCGTCGCAGGCCGCCGAGCGGCCGTCGTCGGCGGACGCGCCGGCGGCGGCGTTCGTCTTCAAGACGTCGATCGATCCGCACGCCGGCCGCACCTCGTTCGCGCGCGTGCTCTCCGGCGTGCTCCGGCCCGACGCCACGCTGCTCAACGCGAACACGGGCAGCGCGGAGCGCCTCGGCAAGATCCACAGCGTCGTCGGCAAGGATCACAAGCAGATGGAGGAGGCGCGCGCCGGCGACATCGTCGCGCTGCACAAGCTGAAGACCACGCTGAGCGGGCACACGCTCTGCGACGAGAGGCACGCGTTCCTGTTCAGCGCGCCGGAGCTGCCGCCGGCCCTCTTCTCGCGCGGCGTGAGGTTCGACGCGAAGGGCGGCGAGGACAAGGTCGGCAACGCGCTCCACCGGCTGACCGAGGAGGACCCGGGGCTCAGCGTGCACCAGGACGCGTCGACCCGCGAGCTCGTCGTCTCGGGCCTGGGCGCCCTGCACCTGGAGATCACGGTGGAGCGCATCCGGCGGCGGGTCGGGATCGACTGCCGGCTCGGCCCGCCGCACATCGCCTACAAGGAGACGATCTCGAGGAAGGTCACGAACGTCGAGGGCAAACACAAGAAGCAGACCGGCGGCCATGGCCAGTTCGGCGTCTGTTACATCGACATGGAGCCTCTGCCTCGCGGCGGCGGCTTCGTCTTCGAGGACGCGGTCGTGGGAGGCGCCGTGCCGCGGCAGTTCATCCCCTCGGTCGAGAAGGGCATCGTCAAGTCGATGTCGAAGGGCGTCCTGGCCGGCTACCCGATGGTCGACGTCAAGGTGCGGCTCTTCGACGGCAAGTACCACGACGTCGACTCCTCGGACGCGGCCTTCCAGATGGCGGGCAGCAAGGCGTTCAAGGCCGCCGCCGCGCAGTGCGCGCCGGTGCTGCTCGAGCCCATCGTGCGGCTCTCGGTGACGGTGCCGAGCGCGGCGATGGGCGACATCATCGGCGACATCAACAGCCGCCGCGGGAGGATCATCGGCACGGACGCGTTCGAGGATCAGACGATCGTGAACGCGTTCGTCCCGCTCGCCGAGGTGCTCGAGTACGAGTCGAAGCTGAAGAGCATGACCCAGGGCAAGGGCACCTTCACGATGAGCGTCGAGCACCTGGAGGTCTGCCCGCCCGCGGTGCAAGAGAAGGTGATCAAGGAGAGCGGCTTCAAGGTCGAGGCCGACGAGGACTGACCGCGCACCTCGCGCGTCCCCACCCGGTAGCTCAACCGCAGGCCCTCAGGACCTACGGATGGATATGGACGAGGGTCCCCTCCCCCGTGGCCCGCCCCGCGCTGGCCCCGTGCCATCCGTCGGGCACCGGCGGATCGGTCCAGAGGAACACCCGGCGCGCGTCGACCGGCGACAGGTTGATGCACCCGTGGCTGCGCGGATTGCCGTAGTCGTCGTGCCACGGCGCCGCGTGGATCGCGTAGCCGGCCTCGAAGTACTGCACCCACGGCACGTCGCGGAGCTCGAACTTGTTGTCGACCTCGTGCGCGTCCATCGTCGTCGTGACGTGCTTGTCGCGGATCCGGAACGTCCCGCGCACGGTCGAGAAGGTCTTCCTGGGGTCGCCGAGCCCGTCGCGGCCCGTCGCCGCCGCGGTCGCGTAGACGGGCCTCTTGCCCTCGTAAAGGATGAGCGTCTGGCTGAGGATCGAGATGTCGATCCACTTCACGTCCCCCTGCGCGAACGACGGCAGCTCCGAGGGCTTCACCGCGATGGCGACGTCGGAGTCGCGCACCCACGTCCCGTCCTTCGCCTCGACGAGGCGCGCGCCGCCGACCTTCCTCGAGCGCCCCGTGAGCTGCACGGCGGTGTGCCAGGGGAGCTCGCCCGTCTTTTCCATCTGGCCGCCCGAGATGTCGTAGCGCTTCGCCTTCTGCCGGTGCACGAACGCGAGGGGCAGCTCCCATCCCTTGGTCATGTCCACGCCGTGAAACGTGGAGCCGCGGGCGGGCTTGAGCTTCGACGTGGGCACGAGCCGCGCGTCGGTGGTCATCGCGAAGCGCCGCCCGCCGTCGCCCATGAAGGTGTCGATGAGGGCGAGCCCCCCCTTGCGCGCGATCCGGTTGGTGATGATCGCGTAGCCCGGGACCTTGAACGACGAGATGTTCGGGAGCTGCCGCCCGCCCTTGAAGAACCAGGGGATCTCGTCGCTGCCGTTGCCGCCGAAGAGCTCGCTGTCGCCGAGCTCGGGCGGCTCGGCGGGCGGGTCGCCGGTCGCGTTGCCCTGCGCGTCGAGCGGCACGTCGTTGGCGCCGATCTTGACCTCGTCCCACTTCTTCTTGAGCTTCTTGTAGCTGCGGAGGTGCCGCTCGAGGCTCATCTCGTACT
>JAICEP010000519.1 GCA_025924095.1 Sorangium sp. | reverse complement strand
GCCGGAAGCGCGCCGCCCCGTCGAGCGACCTTTGCCGCTCGAACGTCGCGAGGTCCACGCCCCAGAGCACGATCTCGCAAGGGACGGCGCGGGCGCGCTCGCCCATGCGCGCCCGCGCCCTCGCCAGCAGGGGCACGCTGTCGGCGCTGACGGCCGAGGCGTGGGACAGCACGTGGTCGACCCTGCGGACCGTCCGCCGCGACTTGTGGATCACCTCGGGGTTGATGTCGGAGCCCCACGCCGTGGCGACGATCGGCGGGCCCCCGCGCATCCTCGACCAGAGGTCGTGCCACGGGCGCAGGAAGTTCAGGTGCACCACGTCGACGCCGAGCTCGCGCACGCGCCATCGCGCCCAGAGGCGCCGGAGCGCCGGGGGGATCAGGGAGGAGACGAGCCTCAGCTCCTCGCAGCGCTGCCCGTACTCGCGCCGTATTGCGTCCGCGATTGCGGGCGCGTCGCAGAGGATGACCCGGTGGCCCCGGGCGGCGAGCGCGGCGCCGAGGCGGGCCTGCTGCGGGGCCCTCGGATCACCGTGGAGGAGCACGGTCAGACGCACGGGGCGCGTGTACAGGACGACCCCGCCCGCGTAAAGCGTAGCGCCGGTGTCACGCCACAACGCGCTGGGTGTCAGGCGCGGACCACGGCATGCTCGCCGGCGCCCCGCTGCGCGTCTTCCGCAGGGACATCCTCCGCCGCGAGATCGCGGACCGGCTCGTCCAGCGCTTCGGGGTGACCGTGGCCGAGCTCGTCCAGGCGACGCGTCTGCTCAACCTCGACGGCACCTTCGCCTGCGCGCGCGGCTAGCGCCGCGGCGCAACGATCGCCGACCGCAGGCCCGATGCGCGGTGGACCGCACGCCGGTGTCCCGGAGTGGGGCAAAATTCCCCACCGGGGTGAAAAGGACCCCCACGATTCCAGGATGCGAGATGACCGGAATGCTGAACAGCCCGGTGTCGCGCTGGCATGGGACGTGCCGAGAACGCCGCTGCCACGTGCGAACCGCGTGGCACGAAGCTGCCATAGCCCGTGAGCGCGGCGCGCACAGCGCAGCTGCACACCGCAGGAGATGACTCCATGTCCCAACGCGTCCTCCCACCCTCGGCCGCGATCGCCTGGCACAACCTGTCTGCCAGCGATGCGCTCTCCAAGATCGAGAGCGCCGAGGCGGGCCTCGCAGACAGCGAGGCCGCCCGGCGGCTCGAGGCGGTCGGGCCGAACGTGATCCAGCGCGCCAAGGGCGACGGCGCGCTCAAGCTGCTCTTCCGTCAGATCAACGACCCGCTCATCTACGTGCTGCTCGCGTCGGCGGCCCTGGCGATGGCCATGGGCGAGGCGATCGACGGCGCGGTCGTGCTGGCGGTCGTGGTGCTCAACACGGCGATCGGCTTCGTGCAGGAGTTCCGCGCGGGCAAGGCGATCGAGGCGCTCGTCGACATGGTGCCCCAGACGGCCACGGTCGTGCGCGGCGGCCAGCGGAGCGCGATCCCGGCGGCGAACGTGGTCCCCGGCGACGTGGTGGTGATCGAGGCGGGCGACAAGGTCCCCGCCGACGCGCGGCTGCTCTCGGTGAAGAACCTCCGCGTGGACGAGTCGGCGCTCACCGGCGAGTCGGTGCCCTCCGACAAGCACGTCGCGGTGGTCCCCGAGGACGCCGGCATCGGCGACCGCAAGAACCTCACCTTCGGCGGGACGCTCGTGACGAGCGGCACGGCCACTGCGGTGGTCATCTCCACCGGCGCCGCGACCGAGCTCGGCCGCATCTCCTCGATGCTCCACGAGGCGACCGAGATCGAGACGCCGCTCACGCGCTCGATGGCCAAGGTGGGCCGCGTACTGACGATCGCCATCGTGGCGGTCGCGCTGGTCATCGTCGGGGTCGCGCTGCTCCGGGGCTACCCGCCGGTCGACGCGATGCTCGCGGGCATCTCGCTCGCGGTCGCGGCGATCCCGGAGGGGTTGCCCGCGATCATCACCATCTCGCTCGCCATCGGCGTGCAGCGGATGGCGCGGCGTCGGGCGGTGATCCGGAAGCTGCCCGCGGTCGAGACGCTGGGCAGCACGGGCGTCATCTGCTCCGACAAGACCGGGACGCTGACCCGGAACGAGATGACGGTCCGCGCCCTGTGGACGCCTCCGGCCGGAGCCGCCGGGGACGGGGAGACGCTCGAGGTGACCGGCGTCGGTTACGCGCCGGTCGGCGAGCTCCGCCGCGGCGGCGCGCCGGCCGGCGAGGCGCCCGAGGCCGTGCGCGCGCTGCTCCGGGCGGGGATGCTCTGCAACGACGCGCGCATGAAGCGCGAGGGCGACGCCTGGGGCATCGAGGGCGACCCGACCGAGGGCGCGCTCGTCGTCGCGGCGCAGAAGCTCGGCGTCGACGCCGGCGCGACGCGGCGGGAGTACCCCCGCGTCGACGCCGTCCCGTTCTCGTCCGAGCTGCAGCTCATGGCGACGCTCCACGAGGCGCCCGGCGGAGACCGGGTGATCTTCATGAAGGGGGCGCCCGAGGCGGTGCTCGGCCGCGTCGCGATCGGCGAGGCGGAGCGCGCCCACGTGATGGCGCAGGTCGAGCGGATGGCGGCGCAGGGCATGCGGCTGCTCGCCGTCGCGTCGCGGCCCGCGGACCGCGGCGCGGCGTCGCTCGACGAGGCGCACCTCGCCGAGGGGTTCGCGCTCCTCGGCCTCGAGGGGATGATCGACCCGCCGCGGCCGGAGGCGATCGACGCGATCAAGGCGTGCCACGCGGCCGGGATCACCGTGAAGATGATCACGGGCGATCACCTGGCGACCGCGAGGGCGATCGGCGAGCAGCTCGGGATCGTGGCCGAAGGCGGGCGGGCGATCAACGGCACCGAGCTCGCGCGGCTCTCGGAGGACGAGCTGCGCGCGGCGGTGGCGTCGACGAACGTGTTCGCGCGCGTGGCGCCGGAGCACAAGCTCCGCCTGGTGAAGGCGCTGCAGGCCCAGGGGAAGGTCGTCGCCATGACGGGCGACGGCGTGAACGACGCGCCGGCGCTGAAGCAGGCGGACATCGGCGTGGCGATGGGGATCACGGGGACGGCGGTGTCGAAGGAGTCCGCCGACGTCGTGCTGACGGACGACAACTTCGCGAGCATCCAGGCGGCGGTCGAGGAGGGGCGCCGCGTCTACGACAACCTGGTCAAGGCGCTCGCGTTCGTGCTGCCGACGAACCTGGGCGAGGCGCTGATCCTGCTCGTGGCGGTGATGACCTTCCCCGTCCTCGGCGGCGCGCCGCTCATGCCGATCACGGCCGTCCAGATCCTCTGGGTCAACCTTGTGGCCACGGTGGCGCTCTCGCTGCCGCTCGCCTTCGAGGCGATGGAGAAGGACGTCATGAGCCGTCCGCCGCGGGATCCGAGCGAGCCGATCCTGAGCCGGTTCGTCCTCGTGCGCACGGCGATCGTCGCGGTGCTCATGGCGGCGGGCGCGATCGGGCTCTTCCTGTACGAGTACTTCACGGAGGTGCGCGGCGGCGTCGTCTCGGAGGTCGCTTACCGCGAGGCCCAGACCGCGGCCGTCACGACGGTCGTGCTGTTCCAGATCTTCTACGTGATCAACTGCCGGTCGCTGCGCGACTCGCTCCTGAAGATCGGGCTCTTCTCGAACCCGTGGATCTACGTCGGGATCGGCGCGCTCCTCGCGCTGCAGCTCTGCTTCGTCTACGCGCCGTTCATGCACACGCTGTTCGGCTCGGCGCCGCTCCCGCTCGACGCGTGGGTCAGGTCGACGCTGGTGGCGATGACGATCCTGCCGGTGATGAGCGTCGAGCGGTGGTGGCGCCTCCGCCGGGCGCGGCGCACGGCGGAGCGCGAGCGCCGGACCCCGACGTCCGACGTGCGCGGCGTGGCGGGCGCGATGGCGAACCGCGGCGCCTAGCGCCGGAAGAGACCGGAAGCGCCGGCTGCGCCGACTGGACGAGGCGGCCGGCGCCGCCGCGCCGCGCCGCGCGCGCTGCGCGGCGAAGATCATCGCGCCATCGAGGCTGCGCGCGGGGAGGACCTGGGCGCCGGCCGCTCAGTCGACGGGGAACGCGGTCCAGCCCTCGAAGCCCGGACAGGTCTCGCCGCAGGCGCCGACGAAGCTCGCCGTGGCATCGAAGAACGGGTCGCCCTCCGGGGGCCGCGCGGCGCCCTGCAGCCCCGGCGATCCCGGCTCGAGCGACAGGTCGAGATCGATCCACCAGCGCGACCGGATGCCGAGGCCGGAGGAGCGCTCCTGCCGGTTCCACCGCGCGGGATCCACGGACAGGATCCACGCCTCCTCATCGTAATCGTCGGCCTCGGGATCGCTGCTCAGGTCGTCGAAATTGGCCTCATTGGCGAGGATGG
This sequence comes from Sorangium sp., assembly GCA_025924095.1. GTDB lineage: Bacteria > Myxococcota_A > Polyangia > Polyangiales > Polyangiaceae > Sorangium. Next base: position 1,523 of record JAICEP010000519.1, on the reverse strand, counting down.
AATGGGTCATGTCGAGCGCGCGCGGCGCGATGTTCGCGGCGGTCGCCTGATCGAGGACCTGGACGCCCGCCTTCTCGAAATCGGCCACGAGCACGTTGTGCAGCTGTCCGCGCGTCCCTCCGGCGAGCTCGATGCCGGCGCCGTCGGAGTCGGCGTCGAGGTTGCCGAGGAGGGTGACGTTGTACAGCGTGGGGCTCGACACGAGCTCCGGGTCGTCGCCCGGATCGTCCCCCTCGATCCCGCTCCCGTGAAAGTCGAAGCTCGTCCTGAGCGCGGCGAGGAACTGTCCTTTGCCGCGCCAGCCGTGTTCCCAGTCAAAGCTGTCGTCGTTCCCGCCGACCACGAGGATGTGCTTCATCTCCACGGTGCCGCCGACCACGTACACACCGTCGTCCGTGACGTGAATCACCTCGACGTGGTGGATCGACGTGCGGCGTCCGACCCCGACGAGCTCGAGCCCGGCCATGTCCTCGCCCTCGCGGACGTCCTCGCCGGCGAACTCGATCCGCAGGAAGCTCAGCTGGCCGCTGTCGTCGTCGTCGTCCTCTCCTCCGCAGACCAGATCGAGGGAGCGGGGCGACGAGCCGATCATCTTCTTGCCCTCCGGGGCGTTGATGCGGGCCTTGCCGCAGAGCACGAGGCCGCCCCAGTCGCCGGGGCTCCGCGGCGAGCGCGCGCTCGTGAGCACGATCGGCGCCTCGCGGGTGCCGTTCGCAACGATCCGCGCGCCGGGCTTGATGGCGAGGAGGCTGCCTTCGTCGGCCAGGACGGTCGTTCCTGGCTCGATGGTGAGGGTCGCGCCGGCCTCCACCACGACGGGCGCGCGCAGCCGGGGAGGGCGGCTGGACGTCCAGGTGGTGTCCGACGTGATGCGGCCCGCGACGTCGAGCACGCCCTGGCCGCCGCCGCCGCCTTGGCCGCCGCCGCCCTGGCCGCCGCCGCCCTGGCCGCCGCCGCCCTGGCCGCCGCCGCCGCCCTGGCCCCCGCTGCCGCTGGAGGGCCTTGGTTGTCCGGGCCGGATGCCGAAGACCACGTCGCATCCCGCTGCGCCGAGGAGCGCCGCGACCATCACGAGCAAGCGCGCCGGGCCGGCAGGGCGCATCAGAATCGTCCTCCGAGCGAGAGGCCGAGCGGCCCCAGGCCGACCTGGACCGCCGGGCGCGTGCCGGCGCCCGCGTCGGGCGACGGGGCGGTGAACCAGAGGACCCCGCCCGTCGCCAGCCCGGCCGCGCCCACGAGGAAGACGATGGTGCCAGCCCGCGCCAGATCCATGGCGTCGCCGCGGATCTTGATCCCGGCGTCGTCGCAGAGGTCGCCGTCGCAGTGCGCTCCCGCGTCCTGGAAGCGCGCCCGTGCCTCGAACCCCAGGCCGACCGACACCCCGATGCCGACCACGCCGGCGCCGGCCGCGACGAGCGCGACGAGCCGCTGCGCGGGCATGCCGGCCGCGTCCGGAGGCGCGGGGCGCGCAGGCGCAGGCGGCGCTGCCGGCGCTGTCTGCGCGGCCGGGGCGCCCCGGGAAG
>JAICEP010000518.1 GCA_025924095.1 Sorangium sp. | reverse complement strand
GGCCCGGTTGAACGCGATCCCCCGGACCGCCTGCCCGCCGCGCTCGCCGCCCGCCGCGTACACGCCCAGGTTCACGTCCGGCCCGACGACGCGCCCCGGCTCGATGTCGGCGCTCACGAGCTCGCCCCGGGCGGTGAGCAGGATGAACTCGCCCGGCCCCGCTGCGCCGAAGATGTCCTCGCGCGCCGGGTGATCGGCGCCCGGCGCCGCCCCGCACGCCGCGGTGAGCGGCAGCGCGAGCGAGAGCACAAGGAGCAGCCTCATCCGCATCGCAGCACCTCCACGCCCGATCGGGCACACCCAACGTGAGGCCGCCGGCGCCGGAACGGTAGACGTCGGTACGACCGGGAACGGTTTCGCTGGATCCGTCCCCGATCGCGCCGGGATTCTCACGAAGACGTCCTGTCGGGAAAGGCTGAACGCCGGCGCTCGCGAGGCGTGCGAGACGTTATGGCGCGAAGAGCCCGGAGCCCCTCAGCGTGGCGTCTCGATCGGGGCGCAGGTCGACACGCCGGCGCCGACGATGCGGAAGCCGATGTTCGTCATGTAGGCCGTGTCGATCGAGCCGTCGGAGGGGCGATAGCGGCTGACGTTGGTGGTCCGCGACGCGGACTGGAACCGATCCGGCGCGGTGTAGAAGTAGAAGTCGCCACCCCAGAAGGTGAACGCCCAGGCGCTCGGGGTCTCGATGCCGGGCAGGTCCGTGGCCTCGATGATCTCGCCGGTCTCCTTGTCGATCTCGGCGAGCTGGACCGGCGAGGTGGTGAAGAAGCCGAAGAGGCGTCCATCGCCCGTGCCGGTGAGCTCCGCCGAGGCGCCGCGCAGCGAGCCGCTGAACTCCCCGACCGGCTTCACCGACGGACCGTCGATCCTCCCGAGCCCGATGCCCGGGGTGCCTGTCGCGCCCGCCACGAACAGCTGCTCCGCGTCCGGGCGCGAGAGGTCGCTCGAGAAGCCCATTCCGAGCCGGGACCACCCTTCCGAGAGCGGCGTCTCCGTGGGCTCGCAGCTCGCGTCCTCGGTGCTGACCTTGAACAGCGTCCCGGCGCTGTCGTCGGCCTGCGCGTAGTTGACCCACGCCACCGCGTCGCGATCGACCGCCATCGAGTTCGGATCCATGTCGGTCTGGCAACCCAGAACACCAATCTTCGTGAACTCCTTGCGATCCGGTTTGAAGCTGTAGAGCTCGTTGTCTTGCGAGAGCACATACACGAAGGCCGCCCGCTCGATGCAACGGCTGTCAGCGTCCCCACTCCCGCTGTCCCCGCTGCTCCCGCCGGTCCCGGCGCCGGCGCCGAACGTCTCGCCTTCACCGCCTTCACCGCCCGCGCCGACCGCGCCGTCCTGGCCGCCTTCGCCGCCGTTCTCGCCGGCGCCGCCTGTGGGCTGGCCGCTGTCTGCCGGGGACGTGCCGCTGTCGGAGGCGCTGCAGCCGCTCGCTGCGAGCGCCATCCAGAAGCACCATCGTGCGATTCGCATATCCGCTCTCCCTTCCGCGTGATCGCGTGATTCGCTTCTATAGCGCGCGAAGCGCGCGCCCGGGGGCACGAAGTCGCGTCCTCGAGCCAAAGGCACCGCGCGCTCTGCGTCGGGCGTGCGGGGCGGGCGAGGTCATCAGTGCACGAAGACGGCCTCGTCGGACTGGCAGCAAAAATACGAAACGCCCGTCGGTATCACTTGCCCCGTGGCGACTCCACCGGTCGGGGCGCATGTGCCCGGCTCGTTCGTGACCCACTGCGCCGCCATGCTCTCGAGCCGCAGGTCCGGCCCTGCGACGCACTTCGGCCCGGCCAGCGTCACCGTCTCGGCGCCGAGGAGCTGGCGGCAGCTGCCGTCCTCGTAGGCCGACACGAGCGCGGAGCACGCGCTGCCCTCGAGCGGATCGCACCCGCACGGCGTGCAGCTGCGCGTGTCGTCGAAGCCCGTGTGGAGCGCTTGCAGCTCGGGGTATTCCTCCGGGCACCTCGGCTCGCCCTGGCGGAGGTGGTGGATGCAGATCGAGAAGCCCTCCGGGCGCGGCACGGGGGAAGCGATGCACATCAGCGAGGGATCTCGGCACGTGTGCTTGTCCGCCGTCCCGGCGCAGCCGCGCGCCCGCACAGCAAAGGGGGCGGGCAGCTCGAGCGGCGCCCCTCCGGGATCGATCGTCGGCGCGCAGGCGTCCACGGTCGGCGCCGGGATGAGCAGCGAGCCGAGCTCGTCCGAGGCCGCTGCGTCGGGCGCGGTACATGCGCCGTCCCATCCGTCGGGGGCGTCGAACGACGCGGCCGCCGTCCCGTCGCACGTGGCCGAGGCGCTCCCCCGGAGGCCCGGCGGCAGCTCGCAGGAGGGCTGCGTGCAAAGGCATGTCGAGCAGCGGTGCGCGTCGGCGAAGCCGCCGTAACCGTCGAACACGAGGTCCGGTGTCTCCGCCGGGCACTCCGGCGCAGAGGCCCCGTCGGTCGAGTCGCCCCGCCAGAGCAGCATGGGATCGCTGAACCCGAGGTACGGTAGATCCACGCACGCGCCCTCGCACATGGCGCACGGCTTGTCGCACTCGTAGATCTCCAGGCCCCAGCACGGGTCGTCGCACGAATACATCTGGACGTGGCCGCCGGGCCAGCAGCCCGCGAAGCTCCCGGCTGCAGCGAGCGTGAGCGCGAGCGCGATCAGGATCGGGTACTTCCTTTGTGTCATCGTGGTGGCCCTTTTCTGGCGTGTTTCGGTCCGGCTCTCGGACAGGGGTCACTGCGCCGCGCTGATCTCTCGGCGCCGCCCCCCCCACCTCACCTCGTGCTCCTTCACGCCGGTGGGCCCGCGCGACCGGGGCGCGCGGCGCAGCGTCGATTCAGAGCAGGGAGAGCGCGCACACCGAATCCATACTTGGGTCGACCAGGGCAGGAAAGCCCAATCTGCCATGAAGCCGCGAAGCATCGAGAGCATTCCGGTTGGGCCCACGAGATTATCAGTCTGTGCGCTGATGATTTTCTGATAATTTTTCTACGGGTCACGGAAGGCGTGTCGCGGCTGGACGGCGGTCAATCGGCTCGGGACGTCGCCGCCCAGAGGACCCACGCGTGCATCGCGAATCGGTCGCGGGCGGAACCCGTCACTGGCGAGCTCTACGATCGGTCGAGCGCGTCCACGGCGTCCAGCTGGGGTTTGAGCTGCGCGCGCTCCTCATCGGAGAGCGGCGCCTCGTCGAACTCGGCGCGCAGGGTGCGCGCCCGCGCCCCCTCGCCCAGGGCGACCGCAAGCTCGATCCGGGCCGCGAGAGCGCGCGCGCGTTCGAGCGGGGCGTCTGCCTCCTTCCGTGCGAGCGCCACGTCGAGGACCCTGGCGGCGGCGGCGTCGTCGTTCTTGAAATCGCGCAGCCGCGCCGCCGTGCGCAGCGCCCGGCCCAGCCTCGAATTCGAGCGCGACCCGGCGGCCCCCTCGTCGTAGTCGTCCGGCGCGTCCCGCTGGATGAAGATGACCGAGTTGCCCGCGACGTCGACCACCGTGAAGCGGCTCTGCCCCTTCTTCATGCGCGAGATCCGGGGAAAGCCGGCGATCGGCACCTTGCCGTACGCCTGCCGCAGGCCCTCAGCGAAGGTCTCATGGAGGCGCTCGACCTCGGGGACGAGCACCAGGCACGTGCTGTACGACTCGCTCGGATCCAGCTTCTTGAGGCCCATGAAGTGCAGGTGGAGGTCGCCGCGGCGCGTCGCCGCGTACACGTTCGGCTTCGTCTGCTGGTGAGTGACCTCGAAGCCCAGGGCGCCGTAGAACGCCAGGGTCTCGGGCATCGACACGCACGGCAGCACGGGAATCGTCGTCACCTCGCCCATGAGATCACCCCCCTCGCGCCGGCCCGCGGAAGCGGCGGAAGAAGGCGCGCACGTCGCCGATGAAGAGGTCGGGCTCCTCCATGGCCGCGAAGGTGCCGCCGCGGTCGAACTCCGACCAGTGCACGATGTTCGTGTTGTCGCGGGCGGCGAACCTGCGAATCGGAGCGATGATGTCCCGAGGGAACACGGCGACCCCGGTCGGCAGGGTCGAGGGCTTCACGTCGGCGAGGTCCGCGTCGTCGGGCGTGTCCGGGGTCTCCACGAACGAGCGGGACGACGATCCGGCGGTGTTGGTGAGCCAGTACAGCATCACGTTCGTGAGGATGCGATCGCGGTCGATGGCGTCCTCGGGGGTGTCCTTGCAGTCGGTCCACTCCTTGAGCACGCCGACGATCCAGGCGAGCTGGCCGACCGGTGAATCCGAGAGGGCGTAGGCCAGCGTCTGGGGCCGGGTCGACTGGATCTTCTTGTAGCCGTACAGCTCGCGCAGGTAGTACTCGGACGCTTTCAGCCGGGCCTGCTCGACGTCCGTCAGGCCGACAAGCTCCTCGGGATCTCCGGACGGCCACGAGACAAGGCCGTTGGTGTGCACGCCGATCACGTGGTCGGGGTCGACGAGGCCGACCTCGCGGGAGATCCACGTGCCCCAGTCGCCGCCCTGGGCGCCGTAACGCGGGTAGTCGAGCCTTCGCATGAGCTCGGCCCAGGCGCGGGCGATCCGGCGCGCGCCCCATCCGGCCTCGCGGGTCGGCCCGGAGAGGCCGTATCCAGGGAGCGAGGGGATGATCAGGTGGAACGCGTCCGCCGGATCGCCGCCGTGAGCGCGGGGATCGGCCAGCGGACCGATGACGTCGAGGTACTCGACGACGGAGCTCGGCCAGCCGTGCGTCACGATCAGCGGCAGCGCGCCGGGCTCGCGCGAGCGCACGTGGAGGAAGTGGATCCGCTGGCCGTCGATCGTCGTCGTGAGCTGGGGGTGCTCGTTCAGCCGCGCCTCGTGCCTGCGCCAGTCGTAGGTGGTGCGCCAGTACCCGGCGAGCTCCTTCAGATAACCGAGCGGGACGCCGTACGACCAGCCCACCGAGGGCAGCTCGTCAGGCCAGCGGGCGCGGGCGAGCCGGTCGCGCAAGTCGTCGAGCGCAGCCTGCGGGGTGTCGATGCGGAAAGGCCGGATGTCGCTGTCCACGGGCAAGGGCGAGCTCATACGTACCGTGTAACGTACGTTGTACGGTTCGTCAACCCGGGAGCCTGAGCCGGCTCGCACGTCTCAGCCTCGACCTCGGCGGAGCTGCGGAGGCGCGGAGCTGCCGAGGTGTCAGGACTGAAAGCCCGGATCTCAGGAACGAAAGATGTAAGGGTCATCCTTAGGGATAACCGCATGAAGTGAGGAGGGCTGAGCCCTGGCCCGTGTCCTGCTAAGTATGCAGGGCAGAGCGCCCGTGACGGCATCCCCCCCCGCCGTCGAATGGGCGCTCTGTTTTTTGTGCTCCTGTCACGGGGCGAGCGCAGAGGGGCGCCGCCTCGCCGACGCGATCGCCGGCGCTGCACATGACGGCGATCGCGCGCGGCGGTCCCGGCAAGGACGCGCTGGAGGGCTCGTCCCAGGAGACCGCGGGCGGGCACGGCAGATCGTCGTTCCGTGCACCGAGGGGCCGGCGGCGGCCGTGGCATCCGCAACGGCGATGTCCCCGGCGGCAAGGAGCGCCCGCCGTGCCTCCCTGTCCCGGCGGCAAGGAGCGCCCGCCGTGCCTCCCTGGCTTTCGCCGAGCGGCTGGATTTGCTAACTGCGGGGCGCCAGGAGGCGGATCTTCCACCTCCCCGGCGGCGTATCGACGACATCCGCGTGAGATCCTCCAGCGCCCTCCTCGCCTTCGCGATCGCCGCCGCCGCCAGCTTCCACGCCGGCGAGGCGCACTCCCAGGCCGCCCCGGCGATCCCCGGCGCGCCCCCGGTCGAGCCGCCAGCGGCCATCGCGCCCCCGGCCGAGCGGCCTGCGGCCACCGCGCCGGCTGACGCGCCCGCCGCGCCCGCCGCGCCCGCCGCGCCCGCCGCGCCCGCCG
>JAICEP010000517.1 GCA_025924095.1 Sorangium sp. | reverse complement strand
GTGGCCCCCCAGGTCGGGAAGAGCCGCCGCGACTCGAGGAACTCGGCCGCGGCGGCCTCCCACGCCTCGGCCCTGTACATGCGCAGGCCGCGCTGGAAGCGGGCCTCGGCGTCCGCCTTCGCGGCGTCCGCCTTCGCGGCGGACGCGCCGGCGGTAGCGGGCACGCCGGCGGTGGGCGCCGTGGCGGCGGGCGCCGTGCGTCCGGCGTCCTGCGCGAAGAGCGGCGCCGCCCACGCGGCGAGGAGCAACGCGGCGGCCGCAGCGACGCGTCGGGGAGGGCAGATCCGGGTTCGCATGGTCGAGGATGCGGCGCCCGCAGCTTACAGGAACCCTGTCCCTTTCCCGCAACCTGGTTCGGGGCGCCGCCCGCTAGTGGAGCGTGCTCGGGACGAGCGGGTCCGCCGCGGGCATGGGCGCTGCCGGAGGCGCCTTCTCCGGGGCCGGCCGGCGTGGCGGCTGCGGTCTGGCGATGGGCGCGCTGGTCGGTCCGACCGCCGGGACATCGAGCGCGATCCGCGGTGGAGACGCGCCGTTCTCGGTCACGACGACATCCTCCACCCGCTCGGCCCCCGCGCTGACGAGGCGCACGCGGTGGTTGCTGCCGAGCACGCCGGCGATCTCGACGAGCCCGTCGCGCACCTCGGCGGGCGCCCCGTCCACCTCGACGGCGGCGTCCCTCGGCGCGACGGACAGAGCGACCCGCCGGAGGACGGCGGGCGCGGGATCGAGCGCATCGGGCGGCGTCGCCGGCGCCGCGCTGGCCGCCGCCGACGCGCTGGTCGCCGGCTCCGCGCTCGTTGCCGGCGCGGCGTCGCCGCCCGGGTCCGCCGCGCGCGGCGCCGCAAGGAACGCGATCGCGCCGGCGACGCCGAGGACGAGCAGGACCGCCGGCCCCCGCGACCGCGCTGCGGCGGTGCTCGTCGACGCGCCGCTCGCCGATCCGCTCGCGGCCGGATCGCCGGACGACCCGCTCACGGCAGGGCCGCGCCCGCCGTCCCCTGTCGGGTCGCTCCGGCTCCCCTCGTCGGCCTCCGCCGGGCTGCCTCGGCGCGCCGCGGGGCCGACGTCGAGCCTCGGCGCCAGCACGGCGCGCTCGCCGTCGGTGACGGCCACGAGCGCCTCCTGCCGCAGCGCGTGGCCGTCGGGGAGCAGCGGGTGCATCGCGGCGAGCATCTCCTCCGCGCCCTGGAAGCGGTCGTCCATCTTCAGCTGGAGCGCGCGGTGCACCACGGCGGCGATCTCGCGGGGGACCCACGGCGCGACGTCCTGGATCGGCGGGGCCGGCTCCGTGCAGAGCAGGACGAAGAGGCGCGCGATCGAGGCGATGTCATGACGAGGCGCGTTCCCCGCCAGCGCGGCGTACAGGAGGACGCCGAGCGACCAGATGTCGGTGCGGTAATCGACGGTGCGGATGTCCTCGATCTGCTCCGGCGCCATGAAGAGCGGCGAGCCGAGCATCTTCCCGGTCGTGGTCAGCCCGGTGGTCGCGCCGCCCTCTGACGGCTTGATCTTCGCGATGCCGAAGTCGAGGAGCTTGACCACGATCTCCCCGTCGCCGGAGCGCGCCAGGAACACGTTCGCCGGCTTGATGTCGCGGTGGATCACCCGAGCTTCGTGGGCCTTCTGCAGGCCGAGGCACGCCTGGACGACGACGCGCAGCGCGACGTCGGGCCGGAGCGGCCCGAGCCGGTGCAGCAGCTGCCCCAGGTCCTCCCCTTCGAGGTACTCCATCACGAGGTACGGCGAGCCGGTCACAGGGTCGGTCCCGGCGTCGAGCAGGCGAACGATGTGCGGGGTCTCGATGCCTGCCGCGGCGCGCGCCTCGCGCTGGAAGCGGCCCAGGGCGGTGCCGCTCTCCCGGCGCTTCTGCCCGCTGATGAGCTTCACGGCGACCTGCTCGCCGGTATCGAGCTGCCGCGCCTCGTAGACGCAGCCCATCCCTCCCTCGCCGATCAAGCGGGTAAGCTTGTATTTGCGGTCGACGATCTCGCCGTTCAAGGCCGCACAGGGTAGGTCGAAGGGCGCCCGGCTGCAAACCAAGCGCAAGCCGGGCGGCGGCCGAACGCCTCGACCTGCCCGCCGCGGAGACGAGAGGTGCCCGGTCGACATCCCGCGCCCCGGGCGCCCTCGCGCCGCGGGCATCCGGGGTCCTGCCGCGCGCTGCGGAGCGCGTCAGCCCTGCGCGCCGGCTCCCTCGAACCGCGCGCCGCTCGCGCCGTCCGGCGCGCCGTTCGCCGCCCTCGCGTCGGCCCTCGACGGCGGCTTCGCCTGGGCCGCGTGGACCGTCCGGTGAGGGAGCGGCATCTCGATGCCATGCGCGTCGAACGCCTTCTTGAGGCGCCTCCGGTACTCCCGGCCTACCTGCCACTGCTCGGCGGGCTGCGTCTTGATGCGCGCGCGGACGACCACCGCCTGCTCGTCGAACGACTCCACCCCGAAGAGCTCCATCGGCTCGAGGAGGCTCGCCTTGTAGCGCCTGTCCTCGTGGAGCTCGTGCGCGACCTCGCGCATCACCCGCATCACCCTGTCGACGTCCTCGGTGTAGGCGACAGCCACGTTGAACATCACCGCAGACCACTCCTTGGTCATGTTCGAGAGCGCGTTGATCTTCCCGTTCTGAAAGACGTGGACCACCCCGGACTCGTCGCGCAGCGTGACCGTCCGGAGGCCGACCTGCTCCACGAGACCGCCGGTGCCGTTGACGACCACCACGTCGCCGACCCGGAGGTGGTTCTCTAGGAGCAGAAAGAAGCCCGAGATGACGTCGCGCACGAGCTCCTGCGCCCCGAGGGCGATGGCCAGACCGGCGATGGCCGCCCCCGCGATGAGCGGCGCGATGTCGACCCCGAGCTGAACGAGGAGGAGCATCGCCACCATGATCCAGATGACGACCTTCCCGGCCGTCCGGAAGATGCCCAGCAACGTGTCAGAGCGCTTCTCGATCTCGCGCACCGTCTTCACGTCGCCGCTGCGGCCGCGCCTCATCAACGACACTTCCACGCGCCTGCACAGGAAGTGGAGCACCTTGAGCAGCACGAGCGCGAGGACCACGATCAGCAGCACGGCCGGCAAGCCGTGGATGGCCCACGCGACGGTGCGCCGGAGAACGTCCGGCCAGAACGTGATGTCGAGCCAGGAGTCGAGCTGCGGCATGAGCGATGGCACCTCCACCGCAGGACGTCCGCAACCCACATGCCAGCGAGCTAGGGGGCCGCGAGGCCCCGCAGCGGGCGCGCGCGGTGCTGCGGCGGGCGGACCGCTCGCGCGCCGGTGCGACACGATGTCGCAGAGGAGCCGAATTGTCGCAGGGGTCGTGCATCCCGGCGCCGCGAGCCGAGCGGTGCGCTGCGGAGGCCGGCGTCGTGAGCGGGCGCCGGCCTCCGGCGTGGCGGATCGCGCAGCGATCGGAGCGGCGTCAGAGGTCGAAGCGACCGGACGCTTCGGGCTGATACACGACGCGCTCGATCCGGAGGCGGCGCGTTCGGCTCGGCGTGGGCCACTCCACCTCTTCTGCTTCTCGACAGCCGAGCAGCGCGAGCCCCATCGGCGCGAGCACCGAGATTCGCCCGCTGTTCACGTCCGCGGACCCGGGAAACACCACGGTCACGCTGAGCGCCTCCTGCGTGTCGAGGTCGACGAGCTGGGCCCTGGAGTTCATGGTGACGACGTCCGGCGGGATCTCCTGCTGCTTCACGACGTCCGCGCGCTCGAGCTCGATCTCTAGCGCCTCCAGGGTCGGGGAATCGGCCCCCGGCCGCTCGCGGAGGGCCTCGAGCAACCGTGTGAGCCGGTCGCGGTCGAACTCGGTGATGACAATGGGGTTCGTATGAGGTGCCATGAACAGGGATCTCCTTGTGTCGTCGACTCGATCCAGGCCGTGGCCGAGGGCCCGCGTCGGGCGAGCAGACCGTCGATCGCGCCCGGTCAGTCCGTCCGGACGCAGGCGCGCTCGACGAAAGCCGCGCTTCATCCCGGGAGCGGCCGGCGAAAAGCGCCGGAAGACCGCTCCCTTACGAGCGTGCGGGCGACCTCGGACAGAGCAGCCGGGTCCGCGGGAGAACGAACGCGCCACGCGCGCCGCGGCGAAGCCACGGACACGATTCGAGGTGCAGGCGGGCGTTCATTCCACGCGGACGGTAGCACGGCGGATCGTCTCGAGCCATCGAGCCGCGCTGCAGGGCGCTCCCGGCGCTGCGCGTCGCCGTGCCACCCCCTGTTCCCGACGAGTCGAATCGGTCGCGTCGCCGGCGTCCGTGCCCGGGGCACTGCGGCGACCGCTGACAGGGACAGGGACTCCGCCGATGGCGCGGCACTTGCCCGCAACCGCAGCCGCGCCGCCCCCCTCGGACGAGGCTGGACGGCACGAACGCACGCCGGTGCGCATCACCTCGGGCGGAGCGCGGTGACCGGGATCGAAAACTTGACAGCATCGTTTCATCCCGGGACCGTCGCTGCCGAACGACCATCAACAGAGGAGGAAAAACTTGGACATCCGGCCGCTACTGCCAGTGCTCATCTTCTTCGTCGTCGCGCTCCCGAGCGCAGTGCGGGCCGAGATGCTCAGCGTCAAGGTCCCCGTGGCGAACTTCCGCGCGGGCCCGTCCACGAGTGAGCCCGTCGAGTTCACCGCGACCCGCTACTACCCCGTCAAGATCGTGGAGCGCGAGGACGGGTGGTGCAAGATCAAGGACTTCGAGGGCGACCTGGCGTGGGTGGCCGATCGCCTCCTGGCCAGGGTCAAGACCATCGTGATCAAGGCCGCACGGGGCAACGTCCGCGAGGCGCCGACGACCTCCGCGGAGGTCGCGTTCCAGGCCGAGCGCGGCGAGGTGTTCAAGGTCCTCGACCGCAAGGGGCGCTGGCTCCAGGTCGTCGACGTCAAGGGCGGGAAGGGCTGGGTGCGTGAGGATCTGGCCTGGGGCATGAAGAAACCCGATGACGCGGGCGGCTCGTCGTGATGTGTCGCCCGCCACGAGCACGCCAGTCGGACAGGCGGCCTGCACAGGACGCCTCTCGCACCGGAGCCCGCGGGTCTCCCGCGCTCGCGGGTAGTGGCCGCCGGGTGGCTCGTCCGTCGGGGCTGCTTCCCCTGCCGCCACGATGACCTGGGCTGCTGCTACGCCCACCCGGGCCCGGCCTCTGAACGAAACGAAGAGCGCCGGGCACAGAGGGGCATGGCAAGGAAGACCTCCCGCACCCCCGCGCCGCGCGCCTCACGGCGCGACGGTTTCATGCTTCATGTACCGCCAGCCCGCGTCGCATGCCGCAGCCTCACGATGGCCTGCGTCACCGCGCTCATGGCGGCGTCGAGCGCATGCACCACGACCGGGACGGCGACGCAGCCTGCGGAGCGCGGAACCCTGATCTCCGCCACCCCGGTGGCGGTGCTGGATGCCGACGAGGTCTCCGACTACCTGGAGGAGCTCGGCCTCGACACGTCACAGGTGCGCTTCGGCGTGGCGGCACACCAGATCGTGTACCGAACGATCGACACGGACGGCGCGCCGACCACCGCGAGCGGCCTGGTGGCGCTGCCCGTCAACGACGACAGCGAGCTACGCGTCGTCGCGTGGCTGCACGGCACGACGGTTTACCGGCGCGACGTCGCCTCGGTGAACCCGGAGAGCCCCGATCGGGCGGCGGCATTCCTGTTCGCATCCTCCGGCTATGCGACGTCGGCGCCGGACTACCTCGGTCTGGGGCTCGGCCCCGGCTTTCATCCTTACGACCACGCAGCGTCGACGGCCACTGCGTCCGTGGACGCGCTGCGCGCGACCCGCGCGCTCGTCGAACGGAGCGCCCGGCGCCTCGACGAGCGCGTGCTGATCAGCGGGTTCTCGCAGGGCGGCAACGGCGCGCTGGCCCTCGGCCGCGCCCTGCAGCAAG
>JAICEP010000516.1 GCA_025924095.1 Sorangium sp. | reverse complement strand
TCCCCGCGCCATTGTGATGCCGGACGCCAAGCGGACCCCACCCGCGCAACGCGCCGTTGCGGACCTCTACTCTTTCTTTCTGCCCCAGGCTGCCCAACCGGGTGCTCGTGCCCACGGGCGCTATGCGCCCGCGGCCCACTGCCAGAGCGTTCGGCGCGCCGCGGCGCTTGCGCGACATGTGAGCGCTGCGACGCCCCCGGTCCGCGCGGCGCCCCGGCCCCCGAGCGTTTGCGCGGAGGCCATGGCGTGAGTTAGGATGCTCAACGGGTCTCAGATCCATCCCCGGCGGCCCGCGGAGCAGCCAGACTGCAGGGGAGGCCGCGTGGGGGGCCGCCGGTCAGGAGCGCCGCGCGGACAGCCACGGAGAGCTCCGCCCGTCGTCACGGCCTTCCTATGTCGGATTCGAAAGAGCGAAAGCGCAAGCCGCCGAACCTTGTCGAGGCCCAGCAAGAGCAGCTCTTACGGCACATCATCTCGACGTTTCCTTACAGCATCTGGTGGAAGGACCGTGACTGCGTCTACCTCGGCACCAACGAGATGAGCGCCCGGGGAGCGGGGCTGAGCCGCGCGGACGACATCATCGGCCTCACCGACCACGACCTGCCCTGGACCACCGAGGAGGCGGAGAACTACATCCGCCTCGACAAGGCCGTCATGGCCTCGGGCGAGCCGATGCTGAACATCGAGGAGACCCAGCGCCAGGCCGACGGCAGCCAGCGGTACCTGCTCACGTGCAAGGTGCCGCTCAAGGACGAGAACGGCGAGGTGTTCGGCATCCTCGGCTCCTGGACCGACATCACCGACCGCAAGCACACCGAGCTCGCGCTCGCCCGCGCCAAGGACGAGGCGGAGAGCGCCAACAACGCCAAGAGCGACTTCCTCGCCACGGTGAGCCACGAGCTGCGGACACCCCTCACCCTGATTCTGTCCCCGCTGGAGCGACTCCTCGAGACCCAGCACACGGCCCTGCCGGGCGACGTGCGCGACGAGCTGGAGCTCATCCGCCGCAACACGGCGCGGCTCCTCAATGTGGTGAGCGACCTCCTCGACTTCTCCAAGGCGGAGGCGGCGCGCATGGAGGTCGACTGGGAGCCCGTGGATGTTAACCGGTTCACCTCGCTGATGCTGAGTGACATCCGGCCGAGCGCGGTGGCCCGCGGGCGGACCCTGGCCATGACCGGCGACGCGATCGGCGTCGTCCTGCTGGATCGCTACAAGTACGAGCGCATCCTGCTCAACCTCATCAGCAACGCGCTCAAGTTCTCCCACCCCGGAGGGCACGTCGAGGTCGCGCTGCGCGCGCTCGACGACGCGTCGTTCGAGCTCAGCGTGCGCGACGAGGGGATCGGCATCCCCCGGGGCGAGCTCGGCAAGCTGTTCTCGAAGTTCACCCAGGTCGACGGCTCGGCGAAGCGGAGGTACGAGGGCACGGGGCTCGGGCTCTCGCTGGTCAAGCAGTTCGCGGAGCTCATGCGCGGCTCGGTCGCGATCGAGAGCGAGATCGACCAGGGGACGACCGTCCGCGTGCGCCTGCCGCTCGCGCTCGAGGACGCCGGGCCGCGCGACGTCGAGCCGGGGTCGCGCAGCGAGAACAGCACCGCGCAGACGCGGCGCTGGCTCAGCTCGCTGCCGCCCGTGGCGATCTCGGCCGGCGTCGGCGGGCTGGAGGAGGGCGCCGGCGCGCCGCGCGAAGGGCGCCTGTCGAGCAGACCGCCGGGGCCGCCGTCCGGCGCCCGGCCGGGCGCGGAGGCGGACAGGCCGCTGCTGCTGCTCGTCGACGACAACCCGGACATGCGGCAGTTCATGCGGTCGCTGCTGTCTCCAAGCTACCGCCTCCTGGAGGCGACGAACGGCCTCGAGGCGCAGCGGCTGATCGAGCGCTCGCCCCCGCAGGTCATCGTCTCCGACGTGATGATGCCGCTGATGTCGGGCATCGAGCTCATCGCCTGGCTGAAGGCCCACCCCGTGCTGCGCCACGTGCCGGTCATCCTCGTCACGGCCCGCGCCGACGACGAGGCGGTCGCGTCGGGGCTCGACGGCGGCGCCGACGAGTACCTCGTGAAGCCGTTCTCCCCGCGGGAGCTCCTGGCGCGCGTGCGATCGATGGTGCGGCTGTACCGGTCGTACCAGCAGCTCGGCGCGGAGCAGGCCGAGATCGCGCGGCACTCGGGCATGGCGCAGGTCGCGATGGACGTCCTCCACAGCGTGGGCAACACGCTGAGCAGCGCCGGGGTCACGGCCGAGCTGGTGCGGGAGCGCCTCGAGAGGTCGCGGCTCCCGCGGCTCACGAGGGCCCTCTCCGAGCTGATGAGGGGCGGTCCGGAGGTCGCGGATCCGGCGGACGAGCCGCGCAGCGAGAGCCTGCGCCGCTACGTCGACCTGGCGCTCGCCGCCCTGGAGCAGGAGCAGGCGGAGACCGCGGCGGACGTCGAGCGCGTGCGCGAGCAGCTCGACGTCATCCGCGACGCCATCCGCGCGCAGGAGCGGTACGCGTACAGGAACGCGTACCGCACGGAGCGGCTCTCCGTGAGCGAGGTGGTCCAGGAGTCGCTGCACGTGCACGGGGTGGCGCTCGTGACCGCGGGCGTCGCCCTCCGGCTCGAGCTGCGGCCGATCGACGACATCGTCGCGAACCGCCATGATCTCCTGACCATCCTCTACAACCTCCTCGACAACGCGCGGGCGGCGTTCGGCGAGGGGGAGACGCGCGAGCCCTGGATCGAGATCGCGACATGGCAGGACGGGGCCGAGGTGTGCTGTGCCGTGGAGGACAACGGGCCAGGCGTCCCCGAGGGCGCGCGGATGCAGGTGTTCCAGTACGGGTTCACGACCCGGGAGGGCGCGAACGGCATCGGGCTGCATTTCTCGGCGAACCGGATGAAGAGCTTCGGCGGATCGATCCGGATCGAGGAAGGCCGCGAGGGCGGGGCGAGGGTCGTGCTCACGTTCGCGGCCGCCCCCGGCGCGGCCGCGCGCGCCCGCTGAGGGTCGTTGTCCTGTTTGAAGCTGAAGGCGGGGAGGCGGAAAGCAGAGCTCAATCATCCTCCCGCCTTCCCGCCTTCCCGCCTTCCTGCGAACTCTCTCCCTCCGGGCCGATGCGACAACGACCCCGCTCAGCGCGGCCGCGCGGCGTGGTCCGCGATCACGCTCGCCACGCAGCAGGTCAGCTTCTTCCCCATGCCGAGGTGCAGGAACTCGTTCGGACCGTGCGCGTTCGATTGCGGCCCGAGCACGCCGGTGATCAGGAACTGCGCCTCCGGGAACTTCTCCCCGAGCATCGCCATGAAGGGGATCGTCCCGCCCTCGCCGAGCCCCATCGCCGGCCGGCCGAAGAACGCCTGCGACGCCTTGCTCATCGCCGCTTGCAGCCAGGGCGCCGTCGCCGGCGCGTCCCACCCGGGCGACGGCTCGCTCACGTGGAACCGGACCTGCGCGCCGTGCGGCGGGTCCTGCTCCAGCGTCTGCTTCAGGGCCGCCGCCGCCTTTTTCGGGTCGACGCGCGGCGGGATGCGCATCGAGAGCTTCGCCCTCGTGAACGGGCGCAGCACGTTGCCCGCGCTGGCGAGGGGCGGGAGGCCGTCGGCGCCGGTCACCGAGAGCGCGGGGCGCCAGGTGCGGTTCAGGAGGAGCTCCGCCACGTCGCCGGTCACCGGGCCCGCGCCCTGCACCCACGGCAGCTCGCTCACGACCGTCGCGCCGAGCACCTCGGCCGCGGCCCGCGCCTGGGCCACGCGCTCGTCCGGGATCTGCACGTGCAGCGCGTCCACGAGGACGCGCCCGGTCCGCTCGTCCTCGATGCGCGACAGGAGCTGCCGCAGGACGCGGAAGGTCGAGGGGACCACGCCGCTGCCCACGCCCGAGTGCACGCCCTCGCGCAGGATGCTCACCTCGAGCGTGCCCTGGAGGAGCCCGCGGAGCGACGTCGTGGTCCAGAGCTGGTCGTAGTTGCCGCAGCCGGAGTCGAGGCACACGACAAGGCTCGGCTTGCCGATGCGGTCCGCGAGCGCGTCGATGTAGGCCGGCAGGTCCTGGCTGCCGCTCTCCTCGCAGCCCTCGATGAGCACCACGCAGCGCGCGTGCTTCAGCCCCTGCTCGTGCAGGAGGCGCAGCGCGGCGAGCGACGCGAAGCCCGAGTAGCCGTCGTCGGCGCCGCCGCGGCCGTAGAGCCGGTCGCCGTCGCGCACCGGCTCCCAGGGGCCGAGCCCCTCTCGCCAGCCCGTCATCTCGGGCTGCTTGTCGAGGTGGCCGTAGAGGAGCACCGTGTCGTCGCGCCGGCCCGGCACCTCCATCAGGATCACCGGCGTGCGGTTTCCGATGCGCACGACCTCCACCGTGAGCCCCGGGATCGGCTGCGTCTTGCACCAGGCGGCGATGAGCGACGCCGCCTTCTCCATGTGGCCGTTCTCGCGCCAGGCGGGGTCGAAGGCGGGCGATTTGTTGGGGATACGGATGTAGTCGTGGAGCGCGGGGACGATCTCCTGCTCCCAGCAGCGCTCGCAGGACGCGACGGCTTCACTCTCGTCGAGCTTCGTCAGCATGGATCTCTCCAGGGGGTTGAGGACGGCGGTGATCTCGGGGACGGACTCTACAGCGCCGGCGACGCGGGGGGGCCGGCGACCGGGGAGGTCTGCCATCTTCGGCGGGTCGCCGCGCGGAGCGCGCGCAGGCGGACGGGCTCCGCGTCTCGCCGGGGCGGCCGCCGCCCTGGCGAGCGGGGCGGGCCAGCGCGCGCCGGGCGCGACGTCGTCACCACAGGCTGTCGAGCCCAGGCATACCGCGGCTGCGCCCGTCGAGGCAGTCGAGCAGGGCGCAGGCCAGCCCGGCGTCTCCGGTCCACAGGCTGTAGCGCCACTGGCCAACCCGGTTGAGCTCGCCCTCGGACTGCGCGAGGGCCCACATGGCGAATTCGCGGGCGCGATCGAGCCAGAAGGCGTCCTGGGTGCGCCTGTACATCTCCAGCAGCGCGGCCCCGTTGCCGTCGGTGCCGTGGCACAGGGCCACCCCCTTCGCCAGCGGCCCGGCGGCCACGATCGACCGCGCGCCCTGGAGCAACAGGGGTAGCGCCTCGGGCAGCTCCGCGTGGCGCAACGACGTGATGATCCCCGGCGCGCCGTGGCACCACTGCAAGAGCAGCTTCGACGGCGATTCCGTGTGCGCAGGCCAGTTGGCGAGCTCTCCATCGATCACCGCCAGGCGGTCGAGCCCCTGCAGGGTCCGCGCGCGCAGCGCAGTCTGCTGCTCCGGGCTCAGCAGGGGCCGGGCGCGCCAGAGCGAATAGAGATTGCCGGCCCAGCCGTGAGCGGCGCCGAGATAATGGATCCGGCGGCCGTACAGGTCCTGTTCCCACAACCACACGTCCAGGGCCTCGTCGTGAACCCAGCTCTCCCAGAGCGCCGCCGCGCTGTCGCGGATCAGCTCCGCCCAGCGCTCGTCCCCGGTCGCCTCGTGCAGGAACAGCGCCGCGATCATCGTCCCGGGCGCGCCCCACAGCGCCTCGCGCGTCGGGTTCGCGCGATTCTCGCGGATCATCTCGGCCAGGCGAGCGGCCTTGTGCGCGTCCGGTCGGGCAAGACAGCAGATCGTCAAGAGCGCGCTCTCGCCGAGGAACCACGACGGCACGCGAGCGCCGTCGTCGGGCGAGCGCGTGTAGTCCTCCAGCACCTGTTCGAAGATCTGCGGCAGGCCCATCGGCAGATCGCAGAGGCCCGCCGCCGCGACGCGGGCGAGGGCGAGCCAGACGCCGCACGCGCCGAGGTACAGGCTGTGGAGCGGGGCGGGGGATTCCGGCTCAGGGGAGTCCTCGGCGTCGCGCGGGTGCACCGGCCAGGCCTGCCGGGCCCGGACCGAGAGCGCGTCGGCGGCCCATCGCTGCAGCCAGGCGCGCGCGCGGCCGGGGTCCC
>JAICEP010000515.1 GCA_025924095.1 Sorangium sp. | reverse complement strand
GAAGCGGCCGAGGCGGCCGTCGCCGGCGGGCTCGTCGTTGTACATCATCTCGATCGTGTAAAAATCGCCCGCGTAGCCGCGCGGCTTCGTGTAGCACCGGTCGACCGTGCGGCTCAGCATGAAGAGCGAGAAGGTCTCGCGGAAGACGTAGGCGCCGATGCCCTTCTCGAGGTGGCGCTCGCGCTCGATGTGCTCGCGCAGCGCGGACACGATGGTCTGGCACGCGGCGCTCACCTTCTCCTGGATCTCCGCGTCGGGCTGCTTGGCCTCCTTGACCATCCTGTCGGCGATCATCATCTCGAACTTGAACTGTTCGACCGTGTCGATGAGCTTCGGAGGGATGTTGTTGGTGCCGGCCTGGCCCGTCCTCGCCGCGTGAAAGCGGTTGACCTGGGGCACGTCCTCGACGAGGAGCGGGGGGAGCATCGCGGTGTTCTCGCGGAGGCGCTGGGCGAGCATGATCGCGAGGGACTGGTAGAAGCGCGCGGCGAGGCCGGGGACGGAGGCAAGCAGCGAGTGGACATACGGGCCCTCGATGACGTCGAGGGTGCACTCCTCGCGGGCGACGACGGAGGCGCTCGCGGCGGCGCTCTCGAGGAACGACATCTCGCCGAAGATGGCGCCGGGGCCGAGCTGGCGGAGGGCCACGCCGCGCCCGAGGTGGGCGACCTCGACCCCGACCAGGCCGCTGCGCACGATGAAGATGCCCTGCCTGCGCGAGCCCTCCTCGAGGATCTGCTCGCCCGGTCGGTAGGTGACGCAGGTCGACTTCTCCAGCAGCAGCCGCTCGTCATCCTGGGTCAAGAACTCGAAACCTGTCGTCATGATGCCTCCCGACCACCGTGGGCGCCTCGGCGTCGCGGCGAGCCGGATCCCTCCCCGCCGCGGCGACAGGACGTCCACGCGTGCGCCCCTTCTACCACGACGCATCGCGACCTCGCTGGGGCATGGCGCGCCTCTCGAGGCCCAGCCCCGATCCGCGCCGCGGCGCTCAACGCGGTAACGCGCGCGCGCCGCTCACGGCGGGGCGCAGGCCGCGAGGCCGCCGTCCTCGGCGAGCACCAGCACACAGGTGCGGAGCACATCCATTCCGGCAAATCCGTCCGACGGGCAGGTCCCCCTCCGCTGGCCGGGCAAGAGATCGAGTTCCGCGGCGGCGTCGAACCCCGCCAGGTGGAGGCGAGCGCCTGACAGCACCGGAACGGTGTGCTTGCCTGAGGCGGCGTAGGCGCTCCTGCCGCCGGCCGCCCGGTGCGACAGCCGCTTCCCCGCCGGCGCGGCGGCGAAGAGCGAGCTCTGTGACGCGCCCGAGTCGACCTTCAGCGTGACGGCGATCCCCTCGACGGTCGCCTTGACGGTGAGCTCGCGGCCCTGGTTCGGGCCGCCGCAGTGGCCGAGCTCCGCGATCGCGGCCTCGCCGAACCGCGCCCGGAGCGCGCGGGCGGCCTCGTCGCGGGGCGCCTCGGTCATCCGGCCCTCGCGCAGGTCGAGCACGACCGCGCGGCCCGGCGCGGCCAGCGCCTGCGGCGCGAGGACGCCGCCGATCCCGAGGCGCTGCAGCGCGTCGGGGACGGGGACGACGAGCAGCGCGGGGGCGTCCACCGCGCCCCACCCGGCGAGCGCGAGGGTCGCGCGCTCGATCCGGGAGACCGGCACGGGCCGGCCCGCGTGGTCGACCGCGACGTCGCCGGCGGTCGAGAGCGGCAGCCCGATCTCGTCGGCGAGCCAGCGGGCGATCACGTGGTGGGAGGCGCCGGTGTCGACGATCAGCGCGGTCGGCTGGCCGGCGACGACGGCATCGATGAGCGGCGAGGGGAACGGGCGGTCGTTGAGCTCGAACTGGAGGCTCGCCCGGCGCCCCCCGGCGCTCGCCGGCGCCGCCGGCCCCGCGCTCGCCGGCTCCGCGGGCGGAGGTCCGGGGGCGGCGTCGACGGCCGGCGCCGCGCCGTGCGGCGAGGCCGGCGCCGCGCGGACCGCGGCGGGCTCGGCGCAGCCGGCCCCCGCGAGCGCGACGGCCGCGAGGGGGATCGAGAGCGCGAGGGCCGCCCTCCCACGAGCGCGCTGCACCCGCATCACCCGCGCTCGGCCTGCCGCGGTGAGGGACGGCCCCGGCGCCGGGTCTCGCCGCGTTCGCCTCTCTCCCGAGAGGTGGAGAGTCTCTCGCGCATCGTCATCAAGCCATCCTTGGCCGGCGCTCGCCCTCGGTCAAGCGGGCTCTACCGGTGACCCCGGAGCGCCGGTTGTCAGCCGGCTCGTCCGGCTTCAAGGTTTGCGCAGGAGAAGGCAAACGCATGATCCACATCGAGGCGAGGCACGTGATTCACTGCGACGAGGACACCTTCTGGGCGCTGTTCTTCAGCGGTGAGGTCAATGAACGGATGTACCGCGACGTCCTCAAGTTCCCCTCGTTCGAGGTGCTGGAGCAGCGGGAGGACGAGCGCACGAGGGTGCGCAAGGCGACCGGGCAGCCCCGTATCCATGCGCTCCCCGCCGCCCTTCAATCGATGCTCGGGCCGAACTTTCGTTACATCGAGGAGAGCGTCTTCGACAAGGCCGCGCGGACCTGGAGCTGGACGATGGCGCCGAGCCTGCTCCCCGATCGGCTGCGCAATTCGGGCACCCTGCGGGTCGAGCCGTCGGGCCCCGGCCAGGTGACGCGCGTGGCGAGTGCGACCATCGAGGCGAAGATCTTCGGCCTGGGCAGGGTGCTCGAGGGCATCATGGAAAAGGAGATGCGCGCCGGCTGGGACGACAGCGCGGCGTTCCTGAATCGATGGATCGCGGAGCACCCCGCCCGGGCGGCGGCGAGCGTTCAGCCGGCGTGAAGGGAGCGCGTTTTGCGCGGCCGACCAGGCCGAGAGGCCATCACGGATCCTGGGCGGCGCCGAGGCGGCGCTCCACCTCGGCGCGGGTCGGATAGGAGGGCTGGCACCCCTCGCGCTCGACCGAGAGGCCCGCCGCCGCGATCGCGAGCCGCAGCGCGGCCTCGATCGCCATCCCGGAGGCGAGCCCGCCGGCGAGCACGCCCGCGAGCGCGTCCCCCGCGCCGGTCGTGTCGACGGCGCGGGCGGGCAGGGCCGGGAGCTCCTCGCCCGAGGGCAGCAGCACCGCGCCGCGGGCGCCGCGCGTGAGCACCACGCGCTCCGGCAGGTGACCGCGCAGCGCCTCGTGCTCGAGCTCGTTGACCACGGCGAGATCGAACCGGCGGACGAGCGCAGGGTCGATGGCGTTGACGGGCGATGGATTGCAGATCGACAGCGCGCCGTCGGCCCGCGCGGCCGACAGCACGCCGTCGATCGCCTCGGCCGGGATCTCGCCCTGACAGAGCCAGACCGAGGCCCCGCACGGCGAGGGCGGCGCGACGAGCGCGTTGGCGCCGGGGATCGCGAGGATCTGGTTCTCTCCGGCGTCGTCGACGCAGATCAGGGCCACGCCCGTCGTCGCGCCGCGGTGGACTGCCACGGTGGACTGGTCCACGCCGCATTCGGCGAGCGCGGCGGCGCAGAGCTCGCCGTGGGCGTCGTCGCCGCGGGCGCCCGCGAGCCGCACGCGGGCGCCGGAGCGCGCCGCCGCGACCGCCTGGTTCGCTCCCTTGCCGCCCGGCGCCACGAGGAAGCGGCGGCCCAGCACCGACTCGCCCGGGCGCGGCAGCCGCGGGCCGTAACCGAAGAGATCGGCGGTGATCGAGCCGCAGATCGCGAGCAACCCCATGTCCGCCGCATACCACGAACGCGGCGGCGCCGAGCCGCTGGACGGCGCCAATGCGTCGGCCTGCTCCAGGCTCAGCCGCCGAGCGCGCCGTCC
Organism: Sorangium sp.; assembly: GCA_025924095.1. GTDB lineage: Bacteria > Myxococcota_A > Polyangia > Polyangiales > Polyangiaceae > Sorangium. Next base: position 2,097 of record JAICEP010000515.1, on the reverse strand, counting down.
ATGGGGCGGGACCCCAGCGTGAAGAGGAGGACGAGCAGCGTCGTGCGACCGAACAGCCATGCGAGCGCGCGCAGCGGCCATTTCTCCTGGCGCGCCGCCTCGCTCCGCGTCCCCTCGGCCAGCTCGTGCTCCCCTTTGCCGGCCCGCGAGAGCCTGTGTCTCCGCGCCCTGTCCCTTCTCTTCTGCGCCGACTCGCTGGCGACCTGGGCCGGCGAGCGCGTCGCCGGCCGCGGGCAGATCTCGGCGTCGAAGAGCAATGCGCCGTCTGGGGCGTAGCGCCGCGCTCCCGAGCTGTTCTCGAAGAGCCAGACGCCGTCGTCGACAGCGAGGAGCACGGAGTCGCGCCACACGCGGCCGGCCGGGCCTTCGAGGCAGGGGCGGAGCTCCTGGTCCTCCGGTCGGGCCACCCAGAGGCGACGATGGTTGAGCACCCCGACAAGCCCGCTCGGGCTGACCGAGAACGCGAGCCTGTCGAGCGAGCCGTCCTTCGGATTGACAAGGAATGTCCTGAGCGCGCCGCGCGGATCGACGACATCGAGCCTCACCCCGCGGTGGCGGGAGAGGACGCCGAGCCCGCCGCCGGGCAGGCGCCGGACGACCTTCACGCCGCGTCGGCCGAGGACCGCTCCGGGGAGCACGGCGGCGTCGCCTTGCACCACGGCGATGCGTCCCCTGTCGACCCGCAGATGAAGGCCGAGCGCGCGCGCCTCCCGCCCGTGGAGCGACGCGAGCATCGAAGAATCGCTGGTCGCCTGTTTCCCGAGGGAGGCGCCGGTGGCGCTGTTGAGCACCTCGTGTCCGTCTCGGGAGTAGAGGAGGATGCGCTCGCCGTCCGACGCGAGGCCGAGCGCCTGCTTCCCGATCTTCCCGGGCATGCGCTCGCGCCGGAGCCACCGCACCCGGAGATCCGGGCCGAGCGCCACGACGACGCGCTCATGCCCCTCGTCGTGGCTCCGCCGCGGCTCGGTCCACTCTCCGCTGGAGAGCGAGAGCAGGACGAACCCACCGTCGTCGAGCGGTGCGACCCTGGGCGCCTCTCTCCAGTCGAAGAGCCCCTCTTGCACCGGGGCGGCGCGCCCGCTGACGGGGGCGAACCGCTCCGACGCGATGAGCCATGTTATCGGGGCGCGGTCACGGACGCGTTGCGAGGAGGCTTCGGGAACGTGCGGGACCGCGGTGCAGCGCTCGCAGCCTGCTGCGGGGGCGCTCGAGTCGCCCGCAGCGCTGCAAAGGGCGCAAGAAGAAGACGGCTCGACGCCCGCGGTGTCGGGGCGCTCGGCTGGGGCGCTGATCTCGGCCTCCTCTCCAAGGAGGAGCGCCTCGGGATCGAGGCCGGCGATCGGGATGGCCGCCGGCCAGCGGCGGCGCGCGTGCTGCGTCCCGCAGCTCGAGCACGAGAGGGGTGTGAGCGCGCCCGAATCCAGCGAGAGCGGCGCCCGGCAAGCGCGACACGCGGGCTTCGACCGAGAAAATTCGAGTGACAGTGACATCTCCTGCACGCGCTGCACCTCGCCCGGCAGCAGGCGCGCAGCGCGGTAGAGCGGTTCGCGTAGCATGCGATGCCACACGCGGTTTGCGATCTCGGTGAACGTGCCGCACACGGAGCAGAAGATCTTCGTGTCGACCCGGTTGATGGGCAGCGTCGCCTGGCAATACTGGCATCGCCCCCGCATCGTTACGCACAGCGCATCCACGGCAGCGTCCTCGCTTCTCGGCCTTCGTCCCGCGCGCCACGCCCGAGGACGGTGAATGATAAAAGCGACATCGGAGACGAGATGTCAAGTCACAGTTCCGCGAACCTGAGTTGGGCGGAACTGCAATGGAAGCTGCGCCGCGCTGGAATCCAGTCTGCCGGTTGCTCTCGTCGGTGGGCTATCGTCGTCGATGGCGCCCTTGCGCATCCACGCGGAGCGGGTGCGCGATACTGCGGTTGCGGGACCGCGAGGGTGGCCGTTGAGGGGAGCCGGCGCGGTGATCCGTGGTAAGCATCTGTACAACAGAGTGCGTTTCGGAGGTGCGGCCGGGCTCCGGCGTGTCGTTTCCTGCCCCTGCTCGATGTGCCGGCGTGCATGTCCGGGCCGGCTCGAAGGCGGCGTG
>JAICEP010000514.1 GCA_025924095.1 Sorangium sp. | reverse complement strand
TCCAGCTACCTTGTCTACACCGGCGAAGAACGCTGCCCCTGTAAGGTCGCAGAGGTCGATGGGGCTGTTTGGATAGAAGCCCTGTCCACGCAAGACGCACGGCCTACCACCCTCAGCGCGTCTCGCGGAGGACAGGGCAGATCCAGCGCCGAGCCGCGGCGGTGCGAAGAGCGCAGCGGCTCTTGCAGCGCTGCGTCGCGCTACTTCTTCGGCGCGGGCGGCGAGGAGGGCTTGGCCGACGAGGGCGGGGTGGCCGACGAGGGCGGGGTGAGCGAGGAAGGCTTGGCCGACGAGGCCGCGGCGGCGGCCGGCGACGAGGGCTTCGCACCGGGCTTGGCCGGCTGTCCAGGCTTGCCCGGAGGAGCCGAGGCCGCAGGCGCAGGGGCGTCCTCGTACGGCTCTTCCGAGGGAGGCGCAGCCTGATCCGGGGGCGGCGCCTCCGGCTCGGCCGGCGCCGCCGACTCGGCGGGCTTCGTCGCCGGATGGAACGTCAGCGGCTTCGCCTCGCCGTCCGTGCGGCGGACCCAGAGCACCGCGGTCCCGCTCGCGACGCTGGCATAACGGCCGTCCTCGGTGCGGATCTCCTCGTTGACCGCCTCGATGACCGCATCGCCGCCGACCATGCACGCGGCCTTGCGGAGCGACTCGAGGCGCTCCGCCTCCGTCCGGGCCTCGGGATCGCTCGCGATGGGCTGAAGGCGATGGTACTCGCGATCGGGCAGCTGACCTGCCGGTACCACGTGCATGTCGCTGCAGAACTCGCCGGAAGGCGTGCGTTTGTCCCGAAAGGGGGTGCTGCAACCGACGATCAGCGCGGCACCCAGTGCCGCCGAGAGGAGGAGGCGCTGCATGATGCCTTCTTACCAGCGATGCGACGCGCGATGCAAACCCCGCGCATCACGACCGATGCTGATCCGCAGGACAGCCGCCCCCTGGCAGCAAGCGCCCCCTGGCAGGTAGACCCCCCGCGGGTCGCCGCGTACGCCCCATGTTCCGATCTCGTGAACGCCTGGCTATGCTCGCGGACGATGCGCCCGCCCGAACGACGCTCTCCTCTCGCCCTTTTTCTCGGCGCGGCGCTCGCCGCCGCGTGCGGCGCGCCCCAGGCCGCTCCGGGCGAGGCCGCCCCCGTCGAGGCGAGCGCCCCGAGCGCCGCCGCATGCCTCGCGGCCGCCAACGCGAAGCGGCGAGCCCGCGCCGACGAGCCGTCGCGCATCGGCGTGAAGCACGTCCTCGTCCGCTACGCCGGCGCCGACCGCGCCGAGGCCGCGACGCGCACGCGCGAGGAGGCATGCCTGCGCGCGATGGAGGCGCGCGACAAGATCCGCGGCGGCGCCGACCTCGACGTCGTGGTGGCGGAGTACAGCGAGGAGGCGGGCGCTGCGTCGCGCGGCGGCTCGCTCGGCACCGTGGAGCGCGCCGACGTCCTGCCGCCCTTCGCCGACGCCGCGTTCGATCTCGACCTCCATCAGCTCAGCGACGTCGTGGAGACCCGCTATGGATTCCACGTGATCTTCAGGACCGAATAGCCCTCCTGCCGAGCGCTGGGCCCCGTCGAGACCCCTTTGCGCGCGCCTCGATCTCGCGCCGCAACACGCTACCTCTGGAGCCAGCCGGCCGACGGGGTGAATCACACGCCGGCCCGGGACGTCTTGCAGCTCCCGCACGTCGACCGCAGCGACGCGCGCGGCGCTCCGCCGATCGCCTCGCGCGCGGTCCAGCACCTCGCGCGCCGCGCGCGAGGGTTGCCTTCGCGGCGGAGGCGCAGCATGAAGCACCCATGCGCGCCCACAAGCTCGTCGTTGCCCTCGCCGTGATGATCGCCTCGCCAGCGCTGCTGGTCGCGGCATGCAAGTCGAGCGACGACCCCGAGGAGGTGGCCCCGGCGCCGACCGACGTCCCCGCGCCGCCCCCGACGGCGCCGCTGCCAGCGGCGACCGGGACCGTGCCCGCCGCGACGCCGACCCCGATCGCGCCCCCGGCGACCGCGAAGGCCCCCCCGGCGCAGCCCGCCGCGCCGGGCACCAAGACGGACGCCGGCTCGCCTCTGGACGGCGGCGACGGCGGCGCGCCGAAGGACGCAGGCGCGCCCGCCACGCCCGACGCGGGGGCGCTCTCGAGCAAGCTCGCGGCGTGCGCCACAAAGTGCCAGTCGATCCTCCAGACCTGCCTCACGCCGCAGTTCCCCGCGGACGGCGGCCTGCCGAAGCTCGCCGATCCGGCGGCGTGCCAGAAGTCGTTCGACGACTGCCGCACCGCCTGCGCGCCGTGAGCGTCCGCCCCGCCGCGCGAGGCCGGCAGCACGGCGCCCGGGCTACCTCTGGGCGCCGTCCGCCGCGCTCGGCAACGTCACCCGGAAGAGCGCGCCGCCCGCGTCGCCGGTCGCCACCGTGATGTCGCCGCTCATCGCCTCGACGAGGTGCTTCGCGATCGACAGGCCGAGCCCGCTGCCGCCCGAGGCGCGGGAGCGCCCCGGATCCACGCGGTAGAACCGCTCGAAGACGCGACCCTGGTGCACCGCCGGGATGCCCGGGCCGTCGTCCTCGACCTCCACGATGACGCGCCCGTTCACGGACCTCGCGCGCACCTCCACGCGCGAGCCCTCCGGCGTGTGGTGGATCGCGTTGTCGACGAGGTTCGTCAGGACCTGGTCCAGCGCGCGCGGATCCGCCGCGACGAGCGTGCCCGGCGCGACGTCCACGATCACCTCGCTCCGCTTGTCCAGGGCGCGCCCGCGCAGGAGCGCCACCGCCGCCTCGGCCTGCACCGCGAGATCGAGCGTGCCCGGCGACAGCGGCCGCTCGCGGCCCTCGATGCGCGACAGGTCGAGCAGATCGTTCACGAGCCGGTGCAGCCGGGCCGCGTTCCGCTCGATCACCTCGACGAAATCCCGCGCGGCCCCCGCGTCGTCCAGCGCGCCGCCGAGCAGCGTCTCGCTGCTCGCGCGGATCGACGCGACCGGCGTGCGCAGCTCGTGCGACGCGTTGGCGATGAAGTTGCGCTGCAGCCCCTCGATGCGCCGCAGCTCCGTCACGTCGAAGAAGACGGCGACGACCCCCGCCGCGCCGCGGCCCTGCGCCGGCAGCGCGAGCGGCGCCGCGTTCACGAGGAGGACCCGGCGCCCCGGCGGCCCCGCCGCGCCCGGCGCCGCGGGCGCGATCTGGATCTCGCGCGTCGCCGCCGCGCGCGCGAGCGAGACCTCCTCGATGAGCTCGTGCAGGCTCGCGGAGCGGAGCACCTCGATCGGCGGGCGCCCGACCGGGTCCCCGCGGATGCCGAGCAGCTGCGAGAGCGACGGGTTGACCAGCGTGATGTCGCCCCGCTCGTCCGTGACGAGCACGCCCTCGCGCATCGACTCGAGCACCGCGCCGAACCGCTCGCCCTCGCCCCCGAGCTCGCGCCGCGAGCGCTCCAGGCTCTCGGCGAGGTCGTCCAGCGCGCCGCCGAGCGCGGCGATCTCGTCGCGCCCCTGCACGCGCGCGCGCCGGCTCAGGTCGGCGCGCATCTCCCGCGCGATGCCGGTCAGGTAGACGAGCCGCCCGGAGAGCGCGCGCGCCCCGACGAGCGCCGCGCCCACGGCGAGCACGAGGGCCAGGATCGTGCCCTCCACGACGCGCGTGTGGGCGGCGGACAGGCTGCGATCGATCGCGACCGGCTCGAACGCGAGCCGCACGACCCACGGCCCGTCCGGCCGATCGAGCCGCCGCGCGGCGTAGAGCATCCGCATCTGCGTCGTCTTGCTCACGCGCTCGCTGCGCCCCGCGCCGTGGTGCCGCGCGTCGGCGACCTCGTCGCGCGTCGCGTGGGCCTCGAGCTCGCCGAGCCGCTCCGGCGCGACCGACGAGTCGCCCCGCACCGCCCCGCTCGGATCGATGAACGTGACGCGCGCCCCCGCGCTCGCCGACAGCGCCTCCTCGAGCGCGGGCGCCTCGGCCGCGAGGTCGACCGCCCTCGCGGCGCTCTCGGTGACGAGCGCCGTCCGCGCGGCCAGATCGGCCTCCGTGTGCTCCCCGAGCTCCGCGCCGAGCGTCTTCACGACGTAGACGTCGAACACCACCGCCGCGAGGACCGCGATCCCCACGGCGAACGCGATGAGCTTGCTCCGAATACCCATGTCACCCGCGTGCCGAGCGCCCGGCGCGCGCCTCGTGCGCGACGGGGGCGAAGAGGATGATGTTACCTGGTTTTGTCTGCTTCGTGACGACTCGTTGACGTGATGCGCGGAGACGGGTAAACGCCCCGCTCCATGGGACTGACCCGTGATGCGGTCTTCTTTGACGCGCTGGCCAACCACGCGCAGCGGAGCGTCGCGGCGAGCGAGCTCCTCCTGGAGATGCTCGACCGGCCCGCCGACGCGCCGGCGCTGGCGAAGCGCATCTCCGACCTCGAGGATGAAGGCGACAAGATCACCCACGGATGTCTGGCCGCCCTCCACCAGACCTGGATCACCCCGCTCGATCGCGAGGAGATCCACGCGCTCATCACGAAGCTCGACGACGTGCTCGACTGCATCGACGCGGCGAGCGTGCGGCTCGTGCTCTTCGAGGTCGGCGACACGCTGCCGGAGGCGCGGCAGCTCGCGCAGGCGGTGGTCGACGCGTGCACCGTCACGAGCTCGGCGGTCCAGTCGCTCCGGGACCTGAAGCGGCAGCCGCACCTCCTCGAGCTCTGCGTCGAGATCAACAAGCTCGAGAACACGGCCGACGGGCACTATCGCACGGCGCTGGCGGCGCTCTTCAAGAAGGGGAACGACCCGCTCCTCGTGATGAAGTGGCGCGACATCTACGACCTCCTGGAGAGCGCGACCGACCGCTGCGAGGACGTCGCGAACATCATCGAGGGCATCGTGCTCGAGCACGCATGACGACCTATATCCTCGCCATCCTCGTGATCGCGCTGGTGTTTGATTACATCAACGGCTTTCACGACGCCGCCAACTCGATCGCGACGATCGTCTCGACGCGCGTCCTGTCGCCCCGCACCGCGGTGATCTGGGCGGCCGCCTTCAACTTCATCGCGTTCGCCCTGTTCGAGCCCACGGTCGCGCGCAACATCGCGAAGGGCGTCGAGCCGGCGTTCATCACCCCGAACGTCATCCTGGGCGGCCTGCTCGGCGCGATCATCTGGAACCTGCTCACGTGGTGGTGGGGGCTGCCGTCGTCGTCGTCGCACGCGCTCATGGGCGGCTTCGCCGGGGCCGCGGTGAAGAGCGCGGAGCGGCTGTCGGTGCTCGACGCGACGGTCTTCGGCAAGACGGCGGCGTTCATCCTCGTGTCGCCGCTGCTCGGCGCGATCATCGGGTTCGCGCTCATGCACGCCATCCGGCTGCTCGCGCGCGGCTGGACGCCCGGCAAGGTGGGGTCCCGCTTCCGCCGGCTGCAGCTGGTCTCCGCCGCCGCCTACTCGCTAGGGCATGGCGGCAACGACGCCCAGAAGACGATGGGCATCATCACGGCGCTCCTCATCTCCACCGGGATCCAGCAGGGCGGCGACAACCCGGAGCCGATGCTCTGGGTCGTGCTCGTCTGCCACGCCGCGATGGGCCTCGGCACGCTCTCCGGCGGCTGGCGCATCGTGAGGACGATGGGCATGAAGATCACGAAGCTGAAGCCGGTGGGCGGCTTCGCGGCCGAGACGGCCGGCGCGGCGACGCTGTTCAGCGCCACGGCGCTCGGCATCCCCGTGAGCACGACCCACACGATCACGGGCGCGATCGTCGGGGTCGGCGCCACGAGCGGGCGCCTCTCCACGGTCCGCTGGGGCGTCGCCGGCCGCATCGTCTGGGCCTGGATCCTCACCATCCCGGCGTCCGCCGCCATTGCCGCGCTGGTGTGGTGGGTGGTCTCGACGACGATCGCTCCTTAACCGAGATTCCAAACTCCAAGCTCCAAACTCCAAACGTTCCTTCCTGATTTTCGACTCCTCTTTTGGAGTT
>JAICEP010000513.1 GCA_025924095.1 Sorangium sp. | reverse complement strand
TGCGGCCGCGCCCGGCGCAGCCGGCGCGCTCGTGCCCAGCGAGGCGGGGCAGGGGACCGGCGCCCCTTCGGCCCTCGCGGCCTCGCCCGCCGCCGGACCCGATGCGGCCGCGCCCCGAGCAGGGGCCGCGCAGCCCGCCGCCGTCGTGCCGCCTGCGCAGCCCGCCGTCGCGAAGGCCGACGCGGCGAAGCCGCCCGCGAGGAACCAGACCGTCCCGCGCAGGCCGGCGGTGGCGACGCGCGGATCGGCGCCGAAGGCGGACAAGCCCGCGGCGCGCGGCGCGGCGGATCGCGCCTCTCGTGAGGTCGCGAAGCGCGAGTCGAAGGCGCGCGAGCGATCGTCCTCGTCCTCAGCGCGCGAGCCGTCGACGCCGACGCCTGCCCGTGGCGACGCTGACACGGCAGAGAAAGACGGCAACGGGCACCAGGATCCCACCGAGGCGAAGCGGCGCCGTCACAAGCGGCGGTCCCGGGTCGCCAAGGCCGAGTAAGCTGCGCCCCACGCGGAGCATTTCTCTCGCGCGCACGCTGCGGCGTTGTATACCGCGCAGCCTGCGATGGCTCAGATAGCCCTGTCCGCCCCGGGATCGAACGCCGTTACCTCGGGCCCACCCCATCGCGCCATCCTGCGGCTCGCGCTGCCGACCGTGGCGGCGATGCTCACCCAGAGCATCGTCAACGAGATCGACATCGTCTTCTTCGCGCACCTGCCGTGCCCCGAGTCGTCGAACGCGCACGCGGCGCTCCTGCCATCGCTGATCGTCCTCTGGCTGTTCGGCGGCTCGCTCAGCGCGGTCTCGGTCGGCACGCAGGCGTTCACCGCGCGACGATTCGCCGAGAAGCGGCCCGAGGACGCGGGTGCGGTCCTCGCGAACGCCCTGTTCTTCGCGATCGTCGCCGGCGTCGCGTTCTCCGTGATCGGGTACCTGACGATGCCGTACATCCTCTCGGTCATCATCAAGGTGCCCGACGCGCGGCAGGCGGCGCTCGACTACCTCGGCTGGCGCCTGCTCGGGGTGACGTCGATGGCGGCGACGTTCGCCCTGAAGGCGTTCTTCGACGGCATCGGCAAGACGCACATCCACCTCGTCTCGGCGCTCGCGATGAACGCGCTGAACATCGTGCTCTGCCTCGTGCTCATCTTCGGCAACGCCTCGCTCGGCATCCCGAAGTACGGCATCGCCGGGGCGGGCATCGCGGGCTTCATCTCGACCTACGTCGGCCTCGCGATCATGGTCGTGTACGCGCTCCTGCCGCAGTACCGGCGCCTCTACCGCCCGTTCGCCACGAGCAAGCTCTCGGTCCCGCTCACCTGGTCGATCCTCAGGCTGTCGATCCCGAGCGCCGTCGCCACCGTCGCCATCATGACGGGCTTCGCCCTGTTCTACGCGATCGCCAGCAAGCTCGACCAGGTCGCGCCGGCGGGCGTGATCTCGCCGCTCTGTCCGGGCGGCAGCGCCGAGCCGGTCTACGGCGCGGCGACCACGGTGATCGTCGGGATCTTGAAGCTCACGTTCACCGCCTGCCTGGCCTTCGGCACGTCGACCGCGACCCTTGTCGCGCAGTCGCTCGGCGAGAAGGACGGCGACAAGGCCGCGCGCTTCGGCTGGGTGAGCGTCCGGCTGGGGCTCGTGATCTTCGGGGTCGTCGGCCTGCTCGAGGCGATCTTCGCCCCGCAGATCCTCGCGTTCGCCAGCAGCAGCGAGCTCGTCCAGGCCGCGGCGCTCCGGCCGCTCCAGGTGATGGGCATCTGCACGCCGCTCGTCGCGGTCGGCATGATCCTGACGCAGGCGCTCTTCGGCGCGGGCAACACCGTGTTCGTGATGGTGGTGGAGCTCATCCTGCACTTCACCTGCCTCGTCCCGCTCGCGTGGCTGCTCGGCATCACGCTCGGCTTCGGCCTGATGGGCATCTGGGGGGCCGGCGTCATCTACGTCGTCCTCCTCGCGGCGACCATGGTGTGGAAGTTCCGCTCGGGGGACTGGAAGAAGATCCGGCTCGACACCCAGCATCCGCCCGACAAGGCCGTGCTCGGCGCGGAGGGCGGCGGTCCGGGCGTGGAGGGGCTCTGACCCGCGCTCAGCGGGGGAACGCGGCGGCGTTCCCGCCGTCGACGGTCACGACGCAGCCCGTCGTGGCCTCGGCGGTCGCGAGATAGACGAAGGCCTGCGCCACGTCGGCCGCGGTGGTCTCGCGCCGGAGCAGGTTGTCGCGGAAGTAGTCGTCGACCGAGACGTTGCGGGCGCGGGCGCGGGCCTCCAGCAGACCGGCGCCGAACAGCGCGGTCCGGATGCGGTCGGCGTTCACGGCGTTCGCCCGGATGCCCTGGGGGCCGAGGTCGACGGCGTACTGGCGCATCAGCGCGACGAGCGCCGCCTTGGCGACGGAGTACGGGCCGAAGTCGGGCCCCTGGTTGAACGCGCTCTTCGACGCGTTGAACAGGAGCGCGCCGCCCGAGTCCTGGGCGAGCAGCACCCGCGCCGCCGCGCGGGCGACGTTCTGGTGGCCGAGCAGGTTCAGCTCGAGCGAGGCGCACAGGGCCTCGTGTCCCTCCGACGTATGGATGGGCCCCGAGAACGCGCGGCCGGCGTTCGACACGACGACGTCGACGCCGCCGAAGTGCGCCGCGGCCTGCGCGAACGCCCGGTTCACGCTCGCCTCGCTGCGCACGTCGCAGGCGATCTTCGTGCAGCGGCCGCGGTGGCGTCCCCCGAGCTCGGCGGCGGCCTTCTCGAGGGGCTCCTCGTCGCGATCGGCCAGCACCACGTGCGCTCCCGCGGCGAGGAACGCCGCCGCGGTCGCGTGGCCGATCCCCGAGGCGGCGCCCGTCACCAGCGCGATCCGCCGATCGAGCGGGCCTCTCTGCCCCGCCCCGAGCTTCAGCTTCGCCTGCTCGAGGCTCCAGTACTCCATGTCGAAGAGGTCGAGCTCCGGGACCGGCTGGTACCCGCCGAGCGCCTCGGCGGCCTCGATCACCGACACGGTGTGATCGTAGACGTCCGCGACGATCTCCGCCTCGGCGTGCGAGCCGCCGACGCACAGCGCGCCCACCCCGGGGAAGAGCAGCACCCGCGGGAACGGATCGAGCTCGTCGCGGGCGACGCCCCGCGCGGCGCAGGAGCGGCGGAAATACTCGTGGTACTCGGCCACGTACCTCGCGATGGCCTGCTCGACGGCCGCGCGGAAGCGCGCCGTGTCGGTGACGTCGCCGCCGTCGACGATGAGCGGCCGCGCCTTGGTGCGGATGACGTGATCCGGGGTCGCGCAGCCGATCTGCGAGGCCCGCGCGACGTCGTCGCGGTCGCAGAACGCGATCAGCTGCAGGCTGGTGCGGAGCGTGCAGATCCAGGGGCGACCCGAGGCGCGGGCGAGCGCGCCCCGGACGACCGGCCCGATGGCGGCCCGGAACTCCGGATCGGGCGCCGCGACCGTCGGGTGCGGGACGATCGCGCTGCGCTGGGCGATGTAGCGCTCGGCGCGCGTCACGGCGTCGATCATGCGCGCATAGCTCTCCTCGGCGGTGTCGCCCCACGTGAAGACCCCGTGCTTGTCGAGGATCATCACCGACGGGAGCGCCCCTTGCGCGAGGCGCGCCCGGACGAGCTCGGCGACGCGACGGGCGAGCGCGAAGCCCGGCATGACATACGGCACGAAGAGCGCCTGGTCCCCGTAGATCTCCCGCACGACCTTGGCCGAGCCGGGCTGATCGATGACCGAGAGCACGGCGTCCGCGTGGGTGTGATCGACGAACTTCGCGGGGAGGATCGCGTGCAGCAGCGCCTCGACCGACGGCGTGGGGCTCGATGGATCCAGCATCTGGCCGCGCAGGAGCGCGACCATCTGCTCGTCGGTCATCGCCTCGAGCTCGCACGCGCGCTGGAGCGGCGCGAGGCGGCACGCGGGGAAGCCGCGCGGCTCGATGGTCGCGAGATCCCACCCGCTGCCCTTGATGAAGAGCACGTCGACGCGATCGCCGAGCAGGTCGACGGCCGTGCTCTTGACGCTCGTGTTCCCGCCGCCGTGGAGCACGAGCGACGGATCGGCGCCGAGCAGGCGCGAGGTGTAGACGCGGAGGGCGAGATCCTCGCCGCAGGCAGCGGCGTAGGTGTCGAGGTAGCGCTGGGCTTCGTCCCTGCTGTGGCGAGGATCCATCGTTCGGCCGCCTACCCCAGCGGCGGAGGCGCCGAAAGCCCGCCGCTCAGTACCGGTAGTTCTCGGCCTTGAACGGGCCCTCGGCGGGGATGCCCAGGTACTTCGCCTGGTCCTGCGTGAGCTGCGTCAGCTCGACCCCGAGCTTCGGCAGGTGCAGCGCGGCGACCTTCTCGTCGAGCTTCTTCGGCAGCAGGTGGACGCCGACCGTGTACTTCTCCGTCCACAGGGCGATCTGCGCGAGGACCTGGTTGGAGAACGAGGTCGACATCACGAACGACGGGTGGCCCGTGGCGCACCCGAGGTTCACGAGCCGGCCGCGCGCGAGGACGATGAGCCGCTTGCCGTCCGGGAAGATGAAGTGATCGACCTGCGGCTTGATGTTCTCCTCCTTGATCTCGGGGTTCTTCTCGAGCCACGAAATCTGGATCTCCGAGTCGAAGTGGCCGATGTTGCAGAGGATCGCCTCGTCCTTCATCGCGGTCATGTGCTCGGCGCGCACGACGTCGGCGCATCCGGTCGCCGTGACGAAGATGTCGGCGACCGAGGCGACGCTCTCGAGGCGCTTCACCTCGTAGCCCTCCATCGCCGCCTGCAGCGCGCAGATCGGGTCGATCTCGGTGATGATCACGCGCGCCCCGAGGCCGCGCAGCGACTGCGCGCACCCCTTGCCGACGTCGCCGTAGCCGCACACGACGGCGACCTTGCCGGCGAACATCACGTCGGTGGCCCGCTTGATCCCGTCGCCCAGCGACTCGCGGCAGCCGTAGAGGTTGTCGAACTTGCTCTTCGTCACCGAGTCGTTGACGTTGATCGCGGGCACCTTCAGCTTGCCGGCGCGGTGCATCTCGTAGAGCCGGTGCACGCCCGTCGTCGTCTCCTCCGAGAGCCCGCGGATCGGGTCGTTGCCGGCGAAGAGCTCCGGGTGCTTCTCGTGGGCGATGATCGTGAGATCGCCGCCGTCATCGAGGATCATGTTGGGCCCCTTGCCGCCCTTGAAGGCGTAGATCTGCTGCTCGATGCACCAGTCGTACTCCTCGAGGGTCTCGCCCTTCCAGGCGAAGACCGGGACGCCGGCCGCCGCGATCGCCGCCGCGGCGTGGTCCTGCGTCGAGTAGATGTTGCAGCTCGACCAGGTGACCTCGGCGCCGAGGGCGACCAGCGTCTCGATCAGCACCGCGGTCTGGATCGTCATGTGGAGGCAGCCGGCGACGCGCGCGCCCTTGAGCGGCTGCGACGAACCGTACTCGGCCCGGAGCGTCATCAGGCCCGGCATCTCCTTCTCGGCGATGCGGATCTCCTTGCGACCCCAGTCAGCAAGCGTGATGTCGGCGACCTTGTAGGAGAGCTTTTTTTCAGCAGTCATGGTGTCCCTTTGCCTTTTCCGGTGAATGCGCTCGAACGCGCGCCGCGCCAGCCGACGAGCAGCTGCCAAACGAGGTGTCGATCCGGACCTTCGCCCTGCCAGGCGGACGGCAGCCGCCGGATCTCGACGCCGGAGAGCCCGGCCTCCTCGGCGAGGCGCCGGAGGTCGTCCGGCGAGAAGCCGAGCCAGACGTCCGCCTCCTGCTCTCGCAGGGTCAGATCGTGGTGCGCCTCGTAATCGAGCACGCACACCGCGCCGCCGCGGGCGTGCGCGGCGTCCTCGCCGCGGCCGGGCGCGGCCGGCCGCGCGAGCTCGACGAGGGCGCGCATCGCCCGCGCCGGCTGCGGCGCGTGGTGCAGCACGCGGGCCGCGAGGACCACGTCCGCGCCGCCGGAGAGGGCCTCGCCGGCCTCCGGCGGACC
>JAICEP010000512.1 GCA_025924095.1 Sorangium sp. | reverse complement strand
CAGGGCGAGCAGCGGCAGACGGAAGTGTGACATCGTTCTCTTCCTCCCACGGCCTTCGGTGCGCTCGGCGCCGGGAACATTCAGCCATCGAGCGAGTCGCCATGCTGCGGCGGAGCCTCGCGAGAGAGAAGGGCCGAGCCGTCCGCCGCAAGGAGCTCGCGAAAGAGGGACAGGTGTCAGGGCTCGCTCACGAGAGCCGCCGTCAGAGCCGCGGCGACCGCCCGAGCGCGACTCGGGCGGCCGCCGTGCGCCGCGATATCGCCGTCACACGAGGACACCGTGGAGCGGCGCGCCGTGTTCCTCGGAGACGACGGCTTCCTCACGAGCCTCTTCGAGCCGCGCGGCGCGCAGCGCGCGCGCCCCGCGCCGCCCCGGCCCACAGCAGGCCGAGCGCCGTCGCCGACATCGCCCCGCCCGCCGCGCACACCCCGAGCCACCCCCAGCGCGTCCAGGCCGCCGTGCCGAGCCACGCGCCGGCCGCCCCGCCCACGAAATAGGTGGTCATGTAGATCGTGTTCATCCGGCTGCGCGCCTCGGGACGCAGCGAGTACACGCGCGCCTGGTTCGAGATCTGGTTGGCCTGCGCCCCCAGATCGAGCAGCACCACGCCGAGCGCGATGCCCCACAGCCAGGATCCGAGCCAGAAGAGCACGCCGAAGGACGCGAGCAGCACCCCGATCGCAAGGGCGTTGATCCGGCGATCGCCGCGCACGTCCGCGTACCGGCCCACGAGCGGCGCCGCGGCGGCGCCGGCCACGCCCACGAGGCCGAAGAGGCCCGCGACCTCGGGGCCGTGGCGCTCAGGCATGCTCTGGAGATAGAGCGCGAGCGTCGCCCAGAACGCGCTGAAGGCGCCGAAGGTGAGCGCGCCGAGCGCGGAGTGCAGCCGCAGCACAGGCTCGGTCCGGGCAAGGCGCCCGAGCGAGCGCAGGAGCTCCGGATACGACATCGTCGCGACCGGCGGCTGCGCCGGCAAGGCCAGGCGCAATATCGGGCCCTGGGCGAGCATCAGCCCCGCCGCCACCCAGAACATCGCGCGCCAGCCGAGCTGCGTGCCGACGAAGCCGGCCACCGTGCGCGACAGGAGGATGCCGATGAGCAAACCGCTCATCACCATCCCCACCACGCGCCCGCGCTGCTCGTCCGGCGCGAGCTGCGCCGCGAACGGCAAGAGCAGCTGGGGCACCACGCTGGTGATGCCCACCGCGAAGCTCGCCGCGATGAGCCACGGCAGATCCGGCGCGAGCGCCGCGCCGAGCAGCGCGAGGCTCGCCAGCGCCGCCATGACGACGATGAGCCGCCGCCGCTCGTGGCTGTCGCCGAGCGGCACGAGGAGGAGCATCCCCGCCGCGTAACCCACCTGCGTCATCGTGGGCACGAGCCCGAGCGAGCCGCCCGAAGCCCCGAGATCACGGCCGATGTCACCGAGCAGCGGCTGGTTGTAATAGAGGTTGGCCACGGTGGCGCCGGTGGACGCCGCCATCAGCCAGACCAGCCCGAGGCGCAGCGATCGGGGAGGAGGCGAGGAAGAGGTCTGCATGGGAAAGGAGGGCAGCGCAGGCATACGCCGCGCGCCCTCCCGGTTCAATCGCCCAGACCGCACCCACCGGTCCGGCGTTCCGTGTTCAGGCGGGGACGGGGCTCTTCGGGGGAACCCCGCGAAAGAAGAGATACAGGACCTGTCGCGTCGGCGTCACGGGAGGCGCGGCGCGGCCGGCCCCCATCGGCGCTCGCTCACCGGCGCTCAGGGCACTCGCCGAGCAGCGCCACCGACACGCCCGCCGCGTGCGCGTTGCACGCGTTGCTGTACGTCTTGTCGTCGCAGCCGCAGACCGGGGTGTAGTCGTCCGTGACGCACACCTCCGGGATCGTCTCGCAGACGCCCGTCTGATCGGCCGCGCCGCAGAGGGCCTCCAGGCTGTAATTGCAGAACTCCCCGCGGTCGCACGCGAGGCCCGCGATGCCGCCGCAGTGCTGCACCGGAGCCGTCTCGCACTCGCCGCGCGACGCCACCGACATGCCCGCCGAGGCAGCGGAGCACGCGTTGCCGTACGTCTTGCCGTCGCAGCCGCAGACCGGATCGTACTGGAACGTGCACGCCTCCGGCATGGGCGCGCAGGTGCCCGGCTTGTCGGAGATCCCGCACTCGGCCTCGGGCGGGAAGCTGCAGAAGAGCCCGGGCCCGCACGCCTCGGCGCCGCGGGTGCCGCACACAGCTCCCGGCGCCTTCTCGCACTCGCCGGGCGACGCGACCGAGACGCCCGCCGCGTTCGCGACGCACGCGGTGCTGTAGGTGTTGCCGTCGCAGCCGCAGACGGGGTTGTACTCCTTCGTGCACACCTCCGGGATGGGCGCGCAGCTGCCCATCTGATCGCCCGCGCCGCACATGGCGTCGGGCGCATAGTCGCAGAAGAACCCGGGGTCGCACGCGAAGCCCGCGATGCCGCCGCACTGCTGCGCCGGGGGCGGCTCGCACTCGCCGCGCGACGAGACCGACACGCCCGCCGAGTTCGCGGCGCACTCGTTGCCGTACGTCTTGCCGTCACAGCCACAGACCGGGTTGTACTCCTCCGTGCACGCCTCCGGCATGCGCTCGCAGGTGCCCGTCTGATCGGCCGCGCCGCACATGGCCTCGAGCTCGTAGTCGCAGAAGAAGCCCTTCTTGCACTCGAGGCCGAGGAGACCGCCGCAGGCACGGCTGCCGCCCCGCACCTCGTCGGAGTCGGAGCCGGTGTTGTCGCCGGTCACCTCGACCTGACAGCCCACCGCGAGCGGGATCATCGACAGCGCGAGCCAGAGAACGGAACCGATACGGCTGCTCTTGATGCGATTCTGAACGTTCATGATGTTCCTCCAACATGGCCTCGCCGTCACCGGCGAGGCGAAAGACATGCACGAGCCCCTCCCCTCGCGAGGAAGGGCGCCTCTGCGCCGCGCACGGGCGCGGCGCGTGATCCGTGGGTCGCTGCCCCGACCGCTCAGTCGGGGAGCGTGAGCGTCAGCGCGCGGCGCCCGGGCTCGGGCGCCGTGACGTCGAGGAAGAGCACGTCCTCGAGCTCGCCCCCGTCGCCGTCCGCGCGCACGGTGACGACGGTGGACCCGCCCGCCGGCACGACGAACGGCGCCTCCGGGCTGACGCTGAACGGCCCATCGCCGCGGCGCAGGCGCGGCGCCTCGATGGACACGTCGCCGGCGCACGCGTTGCGGACGACCACGTCGCGGGAGCCGCCGGCGCCCTCGAACGAGACCCAGGCGGCCGGCTCGACCTCGAGGCACAGCAGGTGATCGAGCGTCTTCTGGGTCCCGCTGATGGGCGACCCCGCGAGCAGCAGATCCGCCGGCTCGGACCGGAGCTCGCCCTGCTTCACCTGCATCCGCAGGACCTGCTCCGTTCGGGCGGTCAAGATGGCCACGAAGCTCCCGTCGGGGTTCACGTCGGCGAGCACCGGCGCGTCGAGCGTGTCGAGGTTCGTCACCACGATCACGCCCCCCGCCGGCGTGACCGCGCCCGCCTGGCCCACGAGCCGGATCTGGTCGACAAGGATCATGACGTCGCCCGACACGCCGACGAGCCCCCCGTCCAGGATCGGCTCGTGAACAGGCGGGCTCGGCTGCGGGCTCACGACACAGCCGCCGAGGAGCACCGCGAGGAGCGCCGAGACGACCGCGCCCCGCCGGTCCCCGTGTCTGCCTGTCGTCCGCGTCGCCATGCTTGCCCACTCAGCAAACACGATGCCGAACGCGGTTACGACGGAAAACCAGCAGAAATCATCGTGAAACCTCAGGCACAGGTGTCTCATAAACTGTCTCACTGTCTCAGGTGGCACATTCGTGAGACACTGTGCGGATGATCCCAGCCGAGGGGACGCTTGTCGCCCGCCGCTACCGCCTGCTCCGCCCCCTGGGGCGAGGGGGCCTGGCGACGGCGTGGCTCGCGCGCGACGAGGCGCTCGGGCGCGACCTCTGTCTCAAGCTGCTCCGGCGCGCGCGCACCGCGGAGCGGGCGGCGCTCCGCGGCGAGTTCAGGATGCTGGCGGGCCTGTTCCATCCGCACCTCGTCCGGGTGCACGACTTCGGCATGCTCCGGGAGACCGGAGAGGCGCGCTTCTACTTCACGTCGGAGGCGGTGCTCGGTGCGCCGCTCGACGAGTACGTGACAGGCCGGCGCTTCGAGGAGGTGCGGGCCGCGATCGTCGACGTGCTCGACGCCCTGCGCTTCCTCCACCGAGCGCGCATCCGGCACGGCGACGTGAAGCCGGCCAACATCCTCGTCGGCGCGTCGGGGCGCGCGGTCCTGATCGACCTGTCGTGCGCGGCGCGGGTCGGCGGGAGGACCGACGACGGCGTCTCCGGCACCCAGGGCTACGTGGCGCCGGAGGTGATCCGCGGCGAGCCGGCCGACGGCCGCGCGGACCTGTTCTCGCTCGGCCGCACCCTCGGCGCGATCGCCCCGCTGCTCGCGGAGCCGCTGCCGGAATCAGCCTCCGCGCTCGTCGAGCGCCTCGTCCGGCCCGAGCCGCGCGACCGCCCGGCCGACGCGGGCGAGGCGCTCGACTGGGTGGGCGCGTCGCCGCGGGCCGTGGCGCCGCCGCCGCCGGAGCCGCCCCACCTCGTGGGCCGCGACGCCGAGCTGCGCGCCGTCGCCGAGGCGCTCGCCGCGCTCGAGCGCGGGGAGAGCGGGCCGCGCCTCTGCGTGATCGCCGGGGAGCCCGGCTGCGGGAAGAGCCGCCTGCTGCGCGAGGCGAAGTGGAGCGCCGAGCTCAGGATGGAAGCGGTGGAGGGGTTCGCGCGGGCCGGCGCGCCGGTGGCCTCGATGCTCGGCCGGGCGACCGGCGAGGAGGCGCTCCCCGCCGGCGCGCTCGGCGCCCTGCGCGCGCACGAGCGCCTCACGCGCGCGCGCGCAGGCACGGGGGCGGAGCCGCTCGTGCTCGTGCTCGACGACGCCGACGAGGTGACCGGGGCGGACCGGGAGATGCTCGAGGCGCTTGTGCGGCTGCTGGGCCCCGACGATCCGGTGCTGGTCCTGGCGGCCGAGCGCATCCCGCACGGCGGCGGCCGGGCGCCGCTCGCCGCCGTGGCCGCCGAGGCGGGGCGGAGCGCCCGCGAGGTGGCGCTGCCGCCGCTCGGGCGCGAGGCGGTGCAGCGCTGGATGGACGACATCGGGCTGGGCGACGCGACCGAGGTGGTGCTGCAGGCGAGCGCCGGGTGGCCCGCCGACCTCGTGGTGATCGCCGGGCGGCTCGCGGAGAGCGGGGACATCGCGGGGCTGGACGCGACGACGCCCGGGGCGAGCGCGCGCTACGCGCTGCGGCTGCGGGGGCTGGGGCGGCCGCTGCGCGACGCCGTGGCCACGCTGGCCGTGCAGGGCGGCGCGGTCGCCGACGAGGAGCTGCCGTCGCTCGGGCTGCCGGTCGCGCACCTGGCCGAGCTCGCCGCCCGCGGCGTGGCCGCGCGCGCCGCAGGGGGCTGGACGCTGACGCGCGCCGGGCCGATCGCCGCGCTGCTGGCGGCGCTCGGCGGCGAGGCGGTCCGCGCGGCGCACGCGCGGGTGGCGGCGGCGTTCCCGTCGCGGGTGGAGCAGCAGGTGCTGCACCTCGCGCTGTCAGGCGACGCGGGGGCCGCCGAGCGGCTGTTCCTCGGGCGCCGCGCCGAGCGCGAGGCGGACCCGGAGGTGTGGGCCGCGGCGGCCGAGGCGCTGCTCGAGACGGCGACGGGGGCGGAGACGCGGCTGGAGATCGCGTCCACGTTGCAGCGCGGGGGCCGCGCGGCGCGGGCCCGCGAGGTGCTGGAGCCGCTGCTCGCGGAGGGCCAGGCCGCCGCGCTCGGGGCGCGGCGGGGGCAGGCGCTCGTCCGGCTGGGCGCGTGCCTGCTCGAGCTGGGCGATCCGACGGCGGCGCTCGCGCGGGTCGACGAGGCGGAAGCGGCCTGCGGGGAGGCGTCGCCGCT
>JAICEP010000511.1 GCA_025924095.1 Sorangium sp. | reverse complement strand
GACACGTCGGCGACCTGTACAATGGCGCATCCTGCCAAAATGACAATCCGTTCTTCGGGAGCGCCGCCACCGCGGCGTGGCCGGCGATCGTGGCGCACGGAACACGGTGTACGCCCGACGGAGCTGCCCGGCCTTCCGTGCTCTCGGCGCGCCTCCCGTCCTGTCGACCTGACCCTCATCGACGAGGCGTCCGCCGCTTCGTCGGGAGATGCCTCTCAGCGCGACTTCGGGGGCGCGTCAGGCGCCGCGGGGGCGGCAGGGGAGGCGCCGGCGAACGCGCGCAGCGCCTCCGGGTGCTCCGCGATGAGGCGGAGCGCGCGGCCGAGCAGCGAGATCCCCGGCTCGGTCTTGTGCCAGGTCGACGCGCCGCTCGGGTGCGGCAGGCAGATGACGTCGGCCTCGACGCCGTGAAAGCGCGCCCGGCGCGTGTCGCCGATCACGCCCGCGAGCGGCCCTCGGTGGCCGAGCACCTGCTCCACCGCCAGGCCGCCCACCGGCAGGATCAGCCTCGGCTCCAGGATCCCGACCTCCCGCTCGAGGTGCGTCCGGCAGCGCAGGATCTCCTCGGGATCGGGCTTCCGGTCGCCGCCGCCCTTCGCCTTGCCGGGGAAGCAGCGAGCGACGGCCGACATGTAGACGCGCCGCCGGAGCTCCTCCTCGGGGACGCCGAGCGCCGCCTCGAACCAGCGGAACAGCGTGCGGCCCGCGGTCCACGCGAACGGGCGGCCGAAGCTGCCCTCGCGCGGGCCGGGCGCCTGGCCGATGAGCAGGATCCGGCTCGGGACGGCCGGACCATGGACGACCGGGCCGACCATCTTCGGGCAGGCGCGGCACGCCTCGAGCTCGCGGTGCAGCGCGGCGAGCCTCTCCTCCGAGCTGAGGACGGGAAGGCGGATCGCGGGGCCCCTCATCGCGTCGACAACAAGCGCCCTCCGGCGCCGGGGGCCTGCGCGGCCTGCGCGCGCAGGCGCCCCCCGAGGAGGCGCGCCGCGAGCACACCGCCGAGGAAGCCGAAGAGATGGCCCTCCCAGGAGATGCCCACCTGCGTCGGGAGCACGCCCCAGAGCATCCCGCCGTAGACGAACCCGACCCCCAGCGAAAGCGCGATCGAGAGGACGCTCCGCTCGAACCAGCCGCGGAGGAGCAGGAAGCCGAAATAGCCGAAGATGACGCCGCTCGCGCCGATATGCACCGAGCTGCTCGACCCGATGAGCCAGACGCCGAGGCCGCCCACGAGCGTCGAGAGCAGCGTCACGAGGACGAGATCGCTCGTCCTGCGGAGCAGGATGAGCCAGCCGAGCGCGACGAACGGGACCGTGTTCGCCATGAGGTGGGCGAAGCCGCCGTGCAGCCATGGCGCGAGCGCGATCCCGAGGAGGCCCGGGATCGTGCGAGGGCGGATTCCCAGGGCATCGAGCGATCCGCGGAACATCAGGAAATCGAAAATCTCGATGGCCCAGAGGAGCGCGACGAGGCCTCCGAGCAGCGCCGCATGCAGCTTGAGCTCACGGGTGATCGTCCTGGTTTCGCTGGTGCTCATGCTTGTCCTCGCCGGGCCGCTGGAGACGGGCCCACGCCTCGATCGTAGCTCCTGAAACAGCGACGCGCGCGTGCTCTTCCTGCGAGGCGCGTCCTCGGCGCCGATAGCTGCCCCGTCCGGCGAACGGCGGGGTAGAGATCGGGCTCATGCTGCTCACCCGCGCCGAAGCCACCGGATTCCGCGAGACCTCCCTGCACGCCGACGTGATGCGGTTCGTCCGCTCGCTGGAAGCCCGCAACGATCCGCGCCTCTCCGTGACGACCTTCGGGACGAGCCCCGGCGGACGGGAGCTGCCGCTGCTCGTGCTGTCGAAGGACGGCGTGCGTTCCCCGGCCGAGGCCCGCCGCACCGGACGCCCCGTGGTGCTGATGCTCGACGGGATCCATCCCGGCGAGGTGGAGGGCAAGGAGGCCAGCCTCGCGCTCGTCCGCGACCTGCTCGACGGCCGGCACCCCGACTGGCTCGACACGCTCGTGCTCCTCGTCGCGCCGCTGTTCAACCCCGACGGCAACGACGCGCTCGACCCGCGGAACCGCCGCCTCGACCTGAAGAAGCTCGCCGGCCAGCCCGGCCCGGTCGTGGGCACCCGCACGCAGAGCCAGGGCATCAACCTGAACCGCGACTACCTCCGCCAGGCCGCGCCCGAGATGCGCCTGCTCCAGGAGCGCGTGTGCATCCCGTGGGCGCCCGATCTCACGATCGACAACCACGCGACAAACGGCTCGGTGCACCGGTTCCACATGACGGTCGACGTGCCCCACACCGTCGAGTCCGGCCGCGCCGAGCCGATCGCGATGATGCGCGATCGCCTGGTCCCCGACGTGATGGCGGCGGTCCGGAAGCGCGGCTTCGAGAGCGGCTGGTACGGCAACTTCGTCGAGGACGAGCGCGTGATCGACGCGGGCGGCGACGTCGATCCGACGGCGCCCGTCGGGCTCGGCTGGATGACGTACCCGCACCATCCGCGGTTCGGCTCCAACTACCGCGGGCTCACGGGCCGGCTCGACCTGCTGCTCGAGTGCTACAGCTATCTCCCGTTCGAGGAGCGCGTCCAGACCGCCTCGGCGTGGCAGATCGAGGCCCTCTCCTGGGCCGCCGCGCACGACGGCGCCATCCGCGAGGTCGTGGCCGCGAGCGCGCGGCCGCCGGAGCGCGTCGCGGTCCGGTACCGCCTCGAGCCGACCGGGACCCCGATCGACATCCTCACGCGCAGCCCGCGGGCGTTCGACGGCGAGCCCGTCACCGTGCGGATCCCGCACCACGCGCGCTTCGTCGGGACCACCGTGGTGGACCGGCCGCGGGCCTACCTCGTGCCGCCGTCGCTCGCCGAGGCCCTGCGCCGGCACGGGCTCCGCGTCGAGCCGGCCGAGGGCGTCCACGACGTCGAGGTCGCGCGGGTGGCGTCGCTCGGCGCCGAGGGCGGCCGCGCGATCCTGGAGGCGGCCCGGGTCGGCGAGGTGGCCGTGCGGTGGCGCGAGGAGGCCCGGCGGGCCCCCGAGGGCTGGTCCCGGGTCGACACCGAGCAGCCGCTCGGCGCGATCGCCGTGTACCTGTGCGAGCCCGAGAGCGACGACGGGGCGGTCGAGAACGGCCTCGTCGAGGTGCCCGCCGTCGGGGACGAGCACCCGGCCTGGCGGGTCCGGTGAGCCTGGAGGCTTG
The DNA here is from genome assembly GCA_025924095.1 of Sorangium sp. Taxonomy (GTDB): domain Bacteria; phylum Myxococcota_A; class Polyangia; order Polyangiales; family Polyangiaceae; genus Sorangium. The sequence goes on along the minus strand of JAICEP010000511.1, from coordinate 2,765 downwards.
GCATTTCTCCGGCGTTCTGCTTTTTCACGAGGTGGCGATCCGCTCCACGCCTCGCTGCTCGATGCTGCTCGCTGACCTGAAGCTGACCTGAAGGAGAGCGATGAAGGACCAGATTCCCGGCTTTCTGTTCATCGACCACATCGCCATGGCGGTGCCCGCCGGGCAGCTCGACGCGCAGGTGAAGGCCTACGAGCTGCTCGGCTTTCGCGAGGTGCACCGGGAGGAGGTCCGGGGCACGGATCAGGTCCGCGAGGTGATGCTGCGTGTCGGCGACAGCGACAACCACATCCAGCTCCTCGAGCCCCTCTCTCCCGAGTCTCCCGTTCAGAAGCTCATCGACAAGAACGGCGGACGCGGGGGCTTCGCCCACATCGCCTATCGGGTCGGCGACGTTCAGGCCGCCTTCGACGAGCTCAAGGCGAGGGGCTTCCGCCTCATCGACGCGGCGCCCCGGCCCGGCTCCCGGGGCACCACGATCTTCTTCATGCACCCGAAGTCGCGTGAAGACGCGCCGTTCGGTCACCTCATCGAGGTCGTGCAGGCCCATGGATGACAGGCTCTTCGCCGAGTTCGCGCCGGTCGCGCTGGAGACCTGGAAGCAGGCGCTCCAGCGGGATCTCAAGGGCAAGACCGCGGACGATCTCTCCTGGGCGAGCGCCGAGGGGCTCCTCGTGCCGCCGATCTTCGCGCCGGACAGCCCCCCGCTCCCCGCGGCCGAGGGCGGACCGCTCGTGGCGTCGCTCGTCGCCGAGCTCCGGAGCGGCGCGCCGGAGCTGCGCTTCACGCTCGGCTGCAGCTACTTCTTCGAGATCGCCCGCCTCCGCGCCGCGCGCCTCCTCGCCGCGCGCCTGCGGCCGGGCGCCACCCTCACCGCCGTCATCCCGTCGGCCGCCGTGCCCGGCGACGAGCAGCACAAGAACCTCCTCCGCGGCATCGTGGCGATGATGGCGGCCGTCGCCGGCGGCGCGGACGACGTCGTGATCACCCCGCCCGAGCGCCTGCTCGGCAACGCCCGGGTCATCCTCCGCGAGGAGGCCCGCTTCGAGGCCGAGGGCAGCCCCGCCGCGGGCTGCTGGTACATCGAGCAGCTCTCGCTGAGCCTCGCCCAGGCGGCGATGCGGCAGCTCGACGACGCCGTGGAGCTCCCCGCGCCGCCCGCGGCCCAGCAGGACACCGCGCCTCCCGAGCACCTCGGCTTCTCCTCCGGCATTCCGCCGTTCCTGCGCGGGCCGTATACAAGCATGTACGTGGTCCGCCCGTGGACCCTCCGCCAGTACGCCGGGTACTCCACGGCCGAGGAGTCGAACGCGTTTTACCGGCGCAACCTGGCGGCCGGGCAGACCGGGCTCTCGGTCGCCTTCGACCTCGCGACCCACCGCGGCTACGACTCGGACCACCCGCGCGTGGTCGGCGACGTGGGGAAGGCCGGCGTGGCCATCGACACCGTGGAGGACATGAAGATCCTCTTCGACCAGATCCCGCTCGACAGGATGAGCGTGTCGATGACCATGAACGGCGCCGTGCTCCCCGTCATGGCGTTCTACATCGTCGCCGCCGAGGAGCAGGGCGCGCGGCCCGAGCTCCTCTCCGGAACCATCCAGAACGACATCCTCAAGGAGTTCATGGTCCGGAACACGTATATCTACCCGCCGGCGCCGTCGATGCGGATCGTCGCCGACATCTTCCGATATACGGCCGAGAAGACACCCAGGTTCAACTCGATCAGCATCAGCGGCTATCACATGCAGGAGGCGGGCGCGACCGCCGAGCTGGAGCTCGCCTACACGCTCGCCGACGGCCTCGAGTACCTGCGCACCGGCATCGCGTCGGGCATGGATATCGATGATTTTGCCGGTCGATTCTCGTTCTTCTTCGGGATCGGCATGGACCATTTCACCGAGATCGCCAAGCTGCGGGCGGCGCGGCTCCTGTGGGCGAAGATCGTGAAGGGGTTCCACCCGAAGAACCCCAGAACGATGGCGCTGCGGACTCACTGCCAGACGTCGGGGTGGAGCCTCACCGAGCAGGACCCGTTCAACAACATCACCCGCACGGCCATCGAGGCGCTCGCGGCCGTGCTCGGCGGCACCCAGTCGCTCCACACGAACGCCCTGGACGAGGCGCTGGCGCTCCCCTCGGACTTCTCGGCCAAGGTCGCGCGCGACACGCAGCTCTTCTTGCAGAAGGAGACCGATGTCTGCCGCGTCATCGACCCGTGGGGCGGCTCCCACCTCGTCGAGCGCCTCACGGAGCGGCTTTCGCGGAGCGCGTGGCGGTTCATCCAGGAGGTGGAGTCGCTGGGCGGCATGGTCAAGGCCATCGAGAACGGCCTGCCCAAGCTGCGCATCGAGGAGGCGGCGGCCCGCAAGCAGGCCCGCATCGACGCGGGCCGCGACATCATCGTCGGCGTCAACGCGTACAGGCTGGAGAGGGAGGCGCCGATCGAGCTCCGCGAGGTGGACAACACCGCGGTGCGCGAGACGCAGGTCGCGCGGCTGGGCGCGGTGAAGGCCGCCCGCGCGGAGGCCGCGGTGGGCGAGTCGCTCGCCGCGCTCACCCGCTCCGCCGCGACGGGCGAGGGGAACCTGCTCGCGCTGGCCGTCGACGCCGCGCGACGCTCGGCGAGATCTCGGGCGCGCTGGAGCGCGTCTTCGGCCGCTACGAGGCGCCGGTGCGCACCGTCAGCGGCGTTTACGGCGCGGAGATCCGCGAGGCGGGCGCCGGTCGCGAGGTGGAGGCGCTCGTCCGCGAGTTCGCCGCCCTCG
>JAICEP010000510.1 GCA_025924095.1 Sorangium sp. | reverse complement strand
GGCCTCGTCACGAGCGCCGGCGTTGGTCGTGACATCTGGGACACCCTCTCGTGGGCCGGCCGGGTGAGTGTGCCCCGCATCTCCGCGCGGGCGTTCGCCGAAGGGCTGGCGCGGCCTACGGAGAGCCGCAGCCGGCCGGCGTAGCCGCAGCCGCAGCCGCAGCCGGCCGGCGTTGTGGCGGCGCCCCGCTTGACCGGCTCGGCGCCGGTTTCGTAGCATCCGCCGCGCATGAGCGCCGCGCGATCTCAGGCAGCGTCGACGCTCCTCCTCGACGAGCACTTCGAGGCAGGCGACGACCGGTTCGTCGACGAGGTGCTCGTGTCGGAGGCGGGCCGGAAGCTGAAGGCGCTCGCCCCGCGCTGGTACGCGGACCGGCGCCCGTTCGCGCGGCGCGCGCTGCTCCGCTACATCGACGACGGCTGCGACCGACCGCACCACCGCGCGCTCGTCAAGGTCCTTTACAAACTCGCCGAGCAGGCAGGAGACGACGAGGTCGTCGGCCACTTCATGGTCGCCTTCGACCGCCTCGTTCGCCGCAAGCTGGTCAAGGTGCCCCGCTACGACTGGCAGACAAGGACGTCCCGCGACGAGCCCTGCCTCGTGAACGATACCCTCGCGCCCGGCCGCCTCTCTCCGGGCGACGTCGAGTCGCCGCGCTTCTCGGTGCGGACGCGCCACTACCTGCGACGCCGCGCGTTCCGCTACTTCAGGCGGCTCGGCCGGCGCGACGCCGCCCGCTACGGCCGCGCGATCCGCGCTGCGCTCGCGCTCTACCGCGACGAGCACCTCGACAGGCCCGAGCGCCTGCTCGACGCCTGGGGGTTGCTCCACGCGCTCTACTGGGGCTCGCCCGTCCTCGATCGCCTCCCGCGCGGCGTTCGCCTCGCCGAGGGCGCCGCCCTCGCCGATCTCGAGCCCGCGCCGCTCTACCCCGAGGCGTGGCAGGGCGCCTTCGAAGAGGTGCTCGGCCTGGTCACGGCCGCGAGGAGCCGCACGGTCCGGGCGTTCGCCGTCGGGCTCCTCGGCCGCGCCTACGCCGCCGAGCTCCGCGGCCTGCCCCTCGCTCGCGTGCGCGCGCTCCTCGAGAGCCCGCACGACGAGGTCCAGACGCTCGCCGCCAGCCTGCTCCGGCAGATCCCGGGCCTCGGGAGCCTGCCGATCGCGGACTGGCTCTCGCTGCTCCAGACCGAGAACGCCGCGGCGCTCGCCTTCCTCTGCGAGGCGGTGGTCGAGCACGTCTCGCCGGCGCGGCTCTCGCTCGCCGAGTGCGTGGACCTCGCCCGCGCGCGCGCCGCGCCGGTCGCGGAGCTCGGCCTCCGCTGGGCGAGGACGAAGCCCGTCGAGACCGCCGCCGAACTCGACACGATCGCGCGCCTCGCGACCGCGGGCGCCCCCCGCGTCCGGGAGGAAGCGGTCGCGTGGCTCATCGAGGTGCTCGGGCGCTCGCCCCACGGCCGGGCCGAGCACGTGCGCGATCTCCTGGACTCCCGCCACGAGGACGTCCGCGCCCGCGCGCTCGAGCTCCTCGAGGCCGACCCCCGCTTCCGCGACGACACCGGCCTGTGGGCCGCGCTGGCCGAGACGCCCCACGCCGACGCCCGCGCCTTCCTGATCCGGCACCTCACCGCGCGCAAGGCGGCCCTCGCGCCCGAGGCGCTGCGGCACGTGTGGGCGGCCGCGCTGCTCGCCGTCCACGGCGGCGCGCGCGACAAGCGCGCGGTCGTCAGGCAGATCGCGGACCGCGTGGTCGCCCGGCCTGGCGAGGCCGACGCGCTCTTGCCGCTGCTCGGCGTCGCGCTCCGCAGCGTGCGCCCGCCCGAGCGGCGCGCCGCCCTCGGCGCCCTCGCCCGCGCCGCGTTCCGCGCCCCCGCGCTCCGTGACGCCATCGCGCGCAGGCTCCCCGAGCTCCGGCTGTTCGAGGGGGAGGACGCGGCGTGAGCTTCGATCTCCGCTACCTCGGCAAGAGCGGCGTCAAGGAGCTCGGCGGCGGCGCCGCCCTCAGCTTCGCGCCCAACCTCGCGCGCCCCAGGGTCTTCTTCGACGGCGAGCTCGCGCGGCCGGTGCGCTTCCGCGAGGCGATCAGCGCGCTCCACGACGTCGTCGTGGGCGATCTGCGGCGCCGGCCGAAGGATCGCTCCGCCCACGAGGCGTGGAAGCAGCAGGAGGCCGAGCGCGAGGCCCGGCTCCGCCAGGAGATCCATGGCGAGGCCATGAAGGCCGAGCTCGCGCGCCTCGCGAAGGTGCCGCTGCCGCCGAACCTCGAGGCCGACTTCCGGGCCATGCACAAGGTCTACTGGGGCGCGCGCGTCCGCTGGGCGACGGAGCTCGCGCGGAACGACCCGGAGCTCTTCCGCCACCTCGTCCCCTGCGATCCGGTCGTGACCGTCGCGCCCGATGTCGTCTTCTTCGAGTGTTTCTCCAAGGACGAGTCGAGCTACGGCTGCCTCTCGGTCGATCGCGACGCCTTCCGGGGCGCGCAGGACGCCGGCCTCGGCACGACGAACGTCGACTACTCGCTCGCGCTCTACGATCACTTCCAGACGCTCCGCAGCTACCGGCCGACGCGGCTCCTCGTCGATCCGACCGGCTTCGAGGTCGCGGTCGACGGCCGCGGCGACTACCGCGAGGAGAAGATCGACCTCCCGCCCTCGTGGTTGCGCGGCTTCGGCCAGCTCCAGGCGGCGATGTGCCTCCCGAGCCGCAAGGTCGACGTCCCCGTGGAGGCGGCCTACTCGCTCCTCGCGCACCTCGATCGGCACCGCGAGCGCACGGGCCCGCGCAGCCTGCGCTTCCAGCTCACGCCGGGCAAGGCGCCGATCCTCATGCTCGACCCCTGGGGCGTCTCCATCCCGTGCCGCGGCGTCACCTGCGACGACGTTCCCGTGGCCGCAGGGCCCCGGTTGGGCGCGGGGGGGTCCGGCCCGTACCGCTCCGGTGCGCCGAGGGACGCAGGGGCGACCGAGGAGATCAAGGTGTGGGGGAGGCGCCGTCTCTCCGCGCTCGCGCGGCTCCTGCCGCTCGCCGACCGCATCGAGGTGCGGCTGCTCGGCTCCGGGCTGCCGAGCCTGTGGATCGTCACCATGGGCGAGATGCGCTTCACCCTCGCGCTCTCGGGCTGGACGGCGAACGACTGGACCTCGGGCTCGCACCTCGACGTCATGGCGGACGCCTTCACCCCGGACGCGCAGCTGGCGGACCGGGTCGTGCGCCACCTGGAAAGGGTCCGGCGCGCGTCCCACGGCGAGCTCGCCGTCTCGCTGGGCGCGCCGGACGACGCGCTTCGCGGCGCGCTGCACCTCGCCGCGAAGCAGGGGCAGGTGGTTTACGACCACGCCGCGGAGTGTTATCGCTGCCGCCCGGTGATGCCGGTCGCCCTCTCCGACGCGCTCCTCGGCCCCGAGCCCCCGGAGCTCGCGGAGGGTCGCCGCATCGCCCTGGGCGGCGTGGAGATCGCGCGGGACGAGGCCCTCTCCGGCGGCCGCCGCGTCGTCGTGGCGAGGGCCAAGGCGACGAGCTGCGAGCTGCTCCTCGACACCGACGGTGCGATCAAGAAGGCGAAGTGCAGCTGCTCGTACTTCTACAAGAACCGGCTGCGCGCCGGCCCGTGCCGGCACCTGCTCGCGGTCAAGCTCCACCTGTCCGGCCGCGGTGACGCGGGGCCCTCGCCGGAGCCGGCGGAGGCCGCGCCGGGCGGCCCGCGGGCGACGACGGCCGCCCCGCGCGGCGAGGCGGTGCCGTTCCCCGCGGAGCTCCTCGGTGAGATCGAGCGCGCCGCGGCCGCCCGGCAGGCGGGCCTCGCGGAGGTCGTCGAGGCGTCGTGGGACCTCGCGTTCGAGCGCATCCAGGGCTGCCGCTCCTGGGCCGAGGCCCTCGCGCTCGGCGGGCCGGAGGCGGAGCGGGCGCTCCGCGCGCGCGAGCTCCACGCGCCGGTCGTGAGAACGCTGGCGGTCCACGCGGCCGTGCTGGCCGAGATCCGGCGCGTCGCCGCTCAGTTCAAGGCGAGCCCCGCCGCGGTGGTGGGCCTCGCGTGGCTCGTCGCCAGGCGAGCGACGAAGTGAGGTGCACCCCAGACCTGCGTGTCCAGTCCTGCAAGGAGGTCCGTCCGCTCGAGCCCAACATGCTGCGGCGCTCCGCCGTGGTGGAGGTTGTTCTTCCATGCATCCCCACACCCGATGTTCTTTGGGCGCCTTTAGCACCTGTGCGGTTCCACCCAGAGGGACCTGACGGTCCTGGAACCGCACAGGTGCTCGGCGCCTGGGTGATCGGGCGTGGTCACGAGCAAGTAGTCGGGCGGGCGGGCTTCCTTGGAGGGCTGGACCGGGGGCTGGCCAGCGGAACGGTCGAATGGGCTTCTGGGACAAGCTGAAGACGATGCTCGGCCTGGGCGGGGCCGAGCCGGGCGAGCGAGCGCCGGCCGGGCCCGCGGCCGCCGTGCGGCCGGCCGCCCGCGCCGGGAAGCCCCGCGCCGCGGCGGCGGGCGCGACGCCGCGCCCCGCGGATCCGTACGACGCCCGCGGGATCCTCGGCCTCTCCGCAGACGAGCTGCGCAGGCGCGCGCTCGAGATCAACCCGTACAGGACGGCCTGGATCGGCCGCGTGGACACGATCCCGCCGCAGAGCGACGAGCGCACCGCGCTCATCGATCGGGGCCTCATCCTGCGCGGCCTGCTCACCGAGGCGCAGATCGCCGAGATCCACCGCGTCGGCGATCTGTGGCTCACGCACCAGGACGCCGCGCGGCTCGCCGGCGCCGCCGCGGCGCGCTCGGCCGACGAGGCGATCGAGCGGCTCAAGCGCGAGAAGCTCGCCCGCAGGGAGGAGAAGCGGCGCCGGAGCGCCGAGCGCAAGCGGCAGCGCGTCGAGGCGGTGGCGCGCCGCCGGGCCGAGGACATCATTTATCTCGGCCCCGACGTCTCGGCGGGCCTGGCCGACCGGCGCTCGCTCGTCGAATCGCTCGTCGAGCGCGGTTTGCCCGTGCTGTCCACCCCGGCCGACCTCGCCCGCGCCCTCGGCGTCGCCGTCCCCCGCCTGCGCTGGCTCTCCTTTCATGGCGAGGCCGTCGAGCGCCCTCACTACGTGTACTTCGACGTCCCGAAGCGCTCGGGCGGGACGAGGCAGCTCGCGGCGCCCCACGCCTCTCTGGCGGCTGCGCAGGCGTGGGTCCTGCGCGAGATCCTGGAGAAGCTGCCCGTCGAGGAGCCCGCGCACGGCTTCGTGAAGGGGCGCTCCACGGTCACCAACGCGCGCCCGCACACGCGTCGTGACGTGGTCGTCAACCTCGACCTGTCCGAGTTCTTCCCGACCATCACGTTCCCGCGGGTGCGCGGCGTCTTCCATCGGCTCGGCTACTCCCCGGCGGTGGCCACGCTCCTCGCCCTGCTCTGCACCGAGCCGCCGCGGCGCCCGGTCGAGTACGACGGCCAGCGCTTCTGGGTCGCGGTCGGCGATCGCGCGCTGCCGCAGGGCGCCTGCACGAGCCCGGCCCTCTCGAACCAGGTCGCGCGGAAGCTCGATCGGCGCCTCGCCGGCATGTGCGCCCGCGCGGGCTTCACCTACACGCGTTACGCGGACGACCTCACCTTCTCGGCGCCTCCGGGCAAGCGCGGCGACATCGCGATGCTGCTCGCCCGCGTCCGTCATATCGTCGAGGAGGAGGGCTTCGCCATCCACCCGGAGAAGGGCCGTATCCAGCGCGCGGGCGGGCGGCAGGTGGTGACGGGCGTCGTCGTCAACGACAAGCCCTCGGCGCCGCGCGAGGAGGTGCGCCGCCTGCGCGCGATCCTCCACGGGGCGAAGAAGACCGGCCTCGCCGCCCAGAACCGGCACGGCGTGCCGGACTTCGAGGCGCACGTGCGGGGCAGGATCGCGTACGTGCAGATGATCGACCGCGAGAGGGCCGCGCCCCTGCTGTCGGCCCTCGACGCGCTCACGGGGTGAGGGGGTCAGACGCGGGGCTGCCGGTCACTCGAGCTCCTC
>JAICEP010000509.1 GCA_025924095.1 Sorangium sp. | reverse complement strand
GCGGCGCGGCAGGTACGGCCGACGCCGGGGCGTCGGCGATCGCCTGTGGGGCCGGCTTCTGATCGCAGGCGGCGAGGGGGACGGCAAGCATCGCAACAAGGACGAGGGTTCCGCGCTTCATGCGCCGCTTCATAGCTCGTCTGTCGTCGAGAGCCGGTATTTTTGTGAGGTGCGCACCGATTCCGTCGGTTGCGGACTCAGCGTCGCCGCCGGCCGTCCGTGAGCGGCGTTCAAGGGATCTCGACCCGACTGCGCGGACGGTCTAGCGTGCGCCCGCCATGCGGAAATCGATCTACTTCTTCGGCGGGGGGCAGGCGGACGGGGACGCACAGCAGAAGGAGCTGCTCGGTGGCAAGGGGGCGGGGCTCGCGGAGATGACCCGACTCGGCATCCCGGTGCCGCCCGGCTTCACGGTCACCACCGAGGTCTGCAACGCGTATTACGCCGCGGGCAGGGCGCTCCCCGCCGGCGTCGAGGACGAGATCAAGGCGTCGATCGGCCGGCTGGAGTCGCTGCTCGGCGCGAGGCTCGGGAGCGCCGAGGCGCCGCTGCTCGTGTCGGTCCGCTCGGGCGCGCGCGCGTCGATGCCGGGAATGATGGATACCATCCTGAACCTCGGCCTGAACGACGAGATCGCGCGCGGGCTCGCGCGGCGCACGGGCAGCGAGCGATTCGCGCTGGACGCCTACCGGCGGTTCATCCTGGCGTATGCCGATATCGTGCTCGGCGTGCCCCGCGACCGCTTCGAGGAGGCGCTCGGCCGCGCGCGCAAGCAGGCCGCCGCGCGGCTCGGCGTCGACGCGACGCGCCTGAACGCCGCCGAGCTCGAGCGCAAGGTGCCCGACTCGCTGCTCGATCCGGAGTCGCTCGCGGCGCTCATCCAGCGGCAGAAGGACATTGTCCTCGGGGCGACGGGGCGGCCATTCCCCGACGATCCGTACGCGCAGCTCTGGGGCGCGATCCGCGCCGTATTCGATAGCTGGAAGAACCACCGGGCCGAGGTGTACCGCAAGATGCACGATATCCCGGAGGCCTGGGGGACGGCGTGCAACGTCCAGGCCATGGTGTTTGGCAATCTGGGCGATGACTCCGGCACGGGCGTCGCGTTCACGCGCGATCCGTCGACAGGGGAGCGGCGCTTCTACGGCGAGTGGCTCCCCAACGCGCAGGGCGAGGACGTCGTGGCGGGGGTGCGCACGCCGCACCCGCTGTCGAGGTCCGGATCGGGCGGCGCAAACGAAGAGGACGACTGCTCGCTCGAGGCGAAGATGCCCGAGGCGTATGCGGAGCTCGTCGAGGTGCAGGGCAAGCTGGAGCAGCACTTCCGCGACATGCAGGACCTGGAGTTCACGATCCAGCAGAAGAAGCTCTTTCTGCTCCAGTGCCGCACCGGAAAGCGCACGGGCCGGGCGGCCGTGCGCATCGCGGTCGAGATGGCCAAGGAGGGCCTGATCAGCGAGCGCGAGGCGATCTTGCGGGTGGACCCGGGCTCGATCGATCAGCTGCTCCATCCGAGCATCGACGGGAGCGCGCCGAAGAAGCTGCTGGCGCGCGGCCTGCCGGCGAGCCCGGGGGCGGCGACAGGGCAGGTGGTGTTCAGCGCGGACGAGGCGGAGCGGCGCGCCGGCCAGGGCAAGGCGGTGATCCTCGTGCGGTCCGAGACGTCGCCGGAGGACATCCACGGCATGAAGGCGGCGCGCGGCATCCTGACGGCCCGCGGCGGCATGACGAGCCACGCGGCCGTCGTGGCGCGGGGGATGGGCAAGAGCTGCGTGGCCGGCTGCTCGGCCATCAGCGTGAGCCAGGGCCAGATGGCGGTGACGATCTACGACGATCACGGGCACCCGACCGACACGATCACGGTGAAGGCCGGGGACGTGATCACGCTCGACGGCGGCACTGGCACGGTCTACCTCGGGGCGGTGCCGACCGTCCCGGCGGCGCTGAGCGGCGAGTTCGAGGAGCTCATGGTCTGGGCCGACGCGGTCCGGCGCCTGCGCGTGCGGTCGAACGCCGACACGCCCCACGACGCGAGGACGGCGCGCAACTTCGGCGCGGAGGGCATCGGGCTCTGCCGCACCGAGCACATGTTCTTCGACGAGGAGCGCATCCAGGCGGTGCGCGAGATGATCCTCGCCGACGGCGAGGCGGGGCGGCGGCGCGCCCTCGCGAAGCTGCTCCCGTTCCAGCGCAGCGATTTCGTGGGTGTTTTCCGCGAGATGGCCGGTCTGCCCGTGACGATTCGCCTGCTCGATCCGCCCCTGCACGAGTTCTTGCCGCAGGACGAGGCGCAGCTCCAGCAGCTCTCGAGGGCGATGGGCGTCCCGGTGAAGGAGCTCCAGCGCAAGAACGAGGAGCTGGCCGAGTACAACCCGATGCTCGGCCACCGCGGCTGCCGGCTGGCGATCACGTCGCCCGAGATCTACGAGATGCAGGCGCGCGCCATCCTCGAGGCGGCGTGCGAGGTCGCGGCGGCGGGCATCGAGGTCGAGCCCGAGATCATGATCCCGCTCAGCATGACCCGGCGCGAGCTCGCCATCACGCGCGCGCTCGTCGAGGGGGTCGCGGAGAAGGTGTTCGCCGAGAAGGGCCGGAGGGTCGATGTCCGGTTCGGGACGATGATCGAGCTCCCGCGCGCCGCGATCGTGGCCGGCGAGCTGGCCGAGGAGGCGGAGTTCTTCAGCTTCGGCACGAACGACCTCACGCAGACGGCGCTCGGGATCTCGCGCGACGACGCGGGCCGGTTCCTCGGGGCGTACGTCGAGGCCGGCATCTTCACGAAGGATCCGTTCCAGTCGCTGGACGTGGCCGGCGTCGGGGCGCTCGTGGAGATGGGTCGGGATCGGGGGCGCGCGGCGCGGCCCGGGCTGACGCTCGGTATCTGCGGCGAGCACGGCGGCGATCCGAGCTCGATTGCGTTCTTCGAGCGGGCCGGGCTCGATTACGTGTCCTGCTCGCCGTTCCGCGTCCCGGTCGCCCGCCTCGCGGCCGCGCAGGCGGCGCTCGCGGCCGAGTCGTCGAGGGGTCCGCGCGCGACGGACTGACCATCACCTCTCCAGGACATACGCCCGTTGAGCGGCGCGACATCCGTTCTCACGAGCGTGCTTTGCGCGTTCGCGAGCGTACTTTGGTGTCGCTCCGGTTCTGCTAATACACGCACCTCGCTGTTCATCGCCGGTGTCCGGCTTGGCGCACCTGCCCGCTCAAGCTGCTCCGCCGCGCGCTGGCGACTGGAGGTCTCATGCGTCATCTCGGCGTCTCCTCTGCGCTCCTCGCTGTTCTGGGGGCCGTGGCCTCGGGTGCGTTCGTCGCGGTCGGCTGCCATGCTTCGGGTTCGCGCCACGATCCCGGCGCGTTCGTCGCGGCCGCCGGCGGCGGCGGAGGAGAAGGAGGCGACGGCGGCGCCGCCGCCGGCGACAGCGGGGGCGCCCCTCCGGAGCCCGGCTTCGGCGGGGCGATCTACGCCGGCGAGGACGCCGGGGTCGTCGATGGAGCCGTGAACCCGTGCGGGACCGAGTGCGGGCCGGAGGAGCTCTGCGATCTCAACCACCTCGGCCTCGACGATGACTGCGACGGTCAGGTCGACGAGACGTGCTCCTGCCTCGCGGGGCAAGCGCACGCGTGCTTCATGGGCGATCCGTCGTACCGCGCCGTGGAGGGGTGCTTCTCGGGGACCGAGCTGTGCACCGAGGTCGGCGTGTGGGGGCCGTGCCTCGGCGGCCGCCACGCGACCGAGGCCTGCTTCAACGAGAGCCCCGCGGGCTGCCACGCGCTGCAGGCGCCGCCGTTCGCCGACGTGAACCTGAAGGAGGGGACAGGCACGTTCAGCGCGGACGCGGAGCCCGGCTCGGAGACGTGGACCGTCGTTTGCCCGGCGGGCATCGAGCCGTGTCCCACGGTGTCTGGAGCGGACCCGGCGGACGACTACAAGCCGCTCCAGTCGGGGGAGTACAAGGTCGTTTACTCGAAGCGCCTCGCGGACGGCACGACCAGCTCCTGCGAGTATGCCCTTTACGTCGGCGCGCCCGGCCTCCGGGTCGAGCTCGAGTGGGAGCACGACCTCGGCGGCGACGGGGTGGACCTCGATCTGCACCTGCACCAGCCGAACGATACGCAGCCGTGGCGGGTCGGCGGCTCGCCGAGCGATTGCGGCTACAACAACTGCACGGTGGAGATGCTGGAGTCGGATCCGGAGATCCGCTGGTTCAGCGACACGGCGTCGCCGCCGGAGCCGGTGAGCTGGTTTCTGGACCCGGTGGAGGCCAGGAACACCTGCTATTCCGCCCCTCGCGGCGCCGGGCAGGCGTGGCGCGCCCTCGGCCGGGGGTGCCACAACCCGCGGCTCGACATCGACAACATCACGTGCGATCCCGGCGTCACGGACCCGAACAGCGGCGATTTCTGCGCGCCCGAGAACATCAACGTCGATTTCCCGCCGCTCGGCCAGTGGACGCGGATCGGCGTCCATTATTACTCGAGCCACGGCCGGGATTACGCGGTTCACCCGCGGGTCAAGATCTTCTGCCACGGCGCCCTCGGGGCAGATCTCGGCCCGACGGGGTTCTACGATCCGGAGGCGCCGGTCACGTTCTCGTCGAGCGACGGGAGCGCGCGGTACTGGCTCGTCGCCGACGTGGCGTTCGTCGATGGGGGCGAGTGCGGGGAGGACACCTGCGTGGTGAGGCCGCTGTACGAGGACGAGGCGGTGAAGCTCCCGCTGCTGACGACGCGGTCGTTCGTGGAGTCGAGCGTCGGTCCGGGGTACCCGCCCCCGCCCTGAGCGCGGGGCCCCTGGCGCGGGGCGGCGGGCGCGCGCGGAGGGGGCGGCCTGCGGGCCGGCGCGGGGGCGCCGGCAGCGCGGCGCGCGGGCGCTTTACAGGGAAGGCGGGGCGGTGCACGCTACCGGCATGGGCATCTTCGACCGCATGGGAAAGGTCATCTCGAGCAACGTCAACGCGCTCCTCGACAAGGCGGAAGATCCGAAAAAGTCGCTGGATCTCATCGTCGAGGAGATGAAGGACCAGGTCCGCGCGGCGCGGAAGGAGCTGGTCGACGCGGTAGCGGCCGAGAAGGTGCTGCGCAAGAAGGTCGATGAGCTCGACGCCGAGGCGGAGAAGTGGGAGAAGCGCGCCGAGCTCGCGCTGAAGGCGAACGACGAGAAGCTCGCGCGCGAGGCGCTCGTCCAGAAGAAGCGGGTCGTGGGCGAGCGCGACCGGGCCGAGGCGATGCGCGCGGAGCAGCGGTCCGCGGTCATCTCGATGAAGGCCGAGCTCGAGCGCATGGAGGCGAAGCAGGAGGAGTTCCAGGCGCGGAAGGGCACGCTCGCGGCGCAGATCCAGCAGAGCCGCGCCGGCGGCGGCGCCGAGGGGCTCGGGTCGCGGAGCGGACAGAGCGCCTTCTCCGAGTTCCGACGCATGGAGGAGCAGGTCGAGGGGCAGGTGGCGCAGGTCGCGGCGTCGCGCGAGGTGGAGGAGGCGATCTCCGGCGGCGGGCTGTCGGCGGCCGAGCTGGAGGCGAAGTTCGCCCATCTCGAGCACGGCCGCGGCAGCGCGGGCAGCGCGGGCGGCGCGGACAGGCCCGGCGGCGCGGCGGTCGATGATGAGCTCGCCGCGCTGAAGAAGAAGATCCGGATCGGGTCCTGAGGGGCTGAGGGGGAGAGCGGCCGCACCAGGGACCGGCGGGGGCTGCCTGCTCACGCCGGGGCGCGCGGGCGCGGGCGGCAGCGCCGAGGGGCGCGTCGGGGGCCGTCCGGGTCGCTTCGTTCTGCGTGCCTGGGGCTCATGTTACGCTCCCACGCATCGCAGAGAGCTGAGGTGCGAATGAAGTGGACATCGATTGTCTTTGCTGGATGCTTGCTGGTTGCCTGCGGGGACGATGAGCCCAACCCGGGCAGCGGCGGCGCGGGCGGCCATGCCGAGGGCGGCGGCGGTGGCCATGCCGAGGGCGGGGGCGGCGCGGGCGGCTATGCCGAGGGCGGGG
>JAICEP010000508.1 GCA_025924095.1 Sorangium sp. | reverse complement strand
TCAGCGCGAGCTCGACGACGCCGCGCCCCGAGCCCGCGAGGCTCACGCCCCGGCGCGACAGGTACGGGCTGGCCGCGATCGCCTCCTGGATCGCGCTCACGACCTTTGGCGACGCGCCGTCTAGGCTAGCAGACGCGAGCACCCCCGCGTACTCTCGAGCTCGAACAGCCCGTGCCGTCGCAGGGTGCGCATCATGCGCCGGACGGCGTCCTCGAGCACCTGACCGACCGCGCGCGTCTGCAGGTGACCGGCTGTCGCTGCTGCTGCAGTGAAGAAGTAGCTCGGCAGGCGTGTGGGCGCTCGGATCACGCCCGTGAGCGCGGGCGCCCAACGCCGACTCCCCTCGCAAGGTCCATCGCCGCCGGGAGGTGGCATTCCCGGACGCGCACCGCGTCGCCGAGGAGCCAGCCTGCGCGGCAGGTGGCCCTGTGGATCACCGCGGGATGCCGCGGAGCTCCAGCGCGCCGCCCGGCGAGCGCGCCCCGAGCACCGTGATCGTCGCCGAGGCCGACGGCCCGAACAGCTCGAGCCCCGAGAGCCCGGGGACCTCGACCGCAGGCGCCGAGAGATCGGCCGGCCTCCGCCGTAAGGACGCCTCGCCGCCCACCTCAGGCCGCTCCACCCACTCGACGAGCTCGCCACGGACCGCGGGAAGCACGAACGGCGCGCTCGCGATCGCGATGCTCGCCGCCACGGCGTCGCCGCTCCCTGGCGCAACGATGTCTCCTATCCGCAGCTCGAACTGCTCGAACTTGGGCTCCGGATGAGCCGGCGCCCATTCGAGATAGGCTATCCTCTCGCCGGCGCCGAGCATCGGGAAGGCCTGTTTGCCCTCCCGGGCGCGCAGGGTGGCGCGCCTCGTACGTCGATCATAGACCACGATGTCCGCGAGATCGCGCGCGTCCTCGTCGAAGCGGCCGTCGGGATCCTCGGAGAAGTCGGCGAAGGCGACGTGCGTCGCCGAGATGTCCGGGAAGCGCTGCTGCCCCGGGCCGGACGCGATGCGGACCGCCTCCGCCTGGCCGGCCTCGTACAGGAAGACGTCCGTGTCGCCCGCCTCGTCCGCGGTCAGCCAGCCCGTCAGCACCACCGCGCCTCCCTCCACGCGCGGCTCGCCCGCATGATCGAACGCGCCGGAGATCGTACCGGTCTCGCCGCCCCGGCGCGCGCGCACCACGCGTGTTCCATTCTCCGTCGCCTCCCAGACCACGACATCGCCGGCGAGCGCAGGCCGGCGGGGCGCCTCGGCGGCGGGCGCGAGGAGGAGCTCTTCGCCCGTGCCGAGATGACGCAGCTTCAGATCGCCGCTCACGTCGCCAGCCTCGGGCGCCGCGACGTAGACCAGCCAGCAGCCGTCGATCGCGTAGGGAGGAGCTCCGGGCGCCTGCGGGACGCCTGCGTGGACGTACGAGGCGGAGACCGCGACACCGTCGGCCGCAGAGGCGTCGCATGCAGCGGGTGACGGCGGCGTGGTGGGGGCGCCACCTCCGCCGTCCGGCAGGTGAGCCGGCGAGTCGTCGACGACCGCCGGCGAGCAGCCCGCGATGAACAGCGCGAGAGCGAGCCGCCCGCTCGATCCACGGCGAGAGCTCGGACCTCGAAGACGGCGACACGGGAAGATCGGAGGGACGATTCTTCCCGCCTCGCGGCCTCGATGGTGATCCTCCCTGGGCCTCGACGTGTTCAGTGCTCCGGAACCGCTGCCCTTCATAAAGAGTCCTCCGATGCTGCCTTTGCCTGCTTCTCTGTCAGCAGAGCGTTCACGAGGGATTCACTCCGCTTTCCTCTGCGACCCGGAGGGGGCGCGCATGCCGAGGCGCGTCATGCGCTTCTTCAGACCGTGGCGCGTGATGCCGAGACGCTCGGCCGCGCGGCTGATGTTCCCGCCGGTCTCCGCGAGCGCGCGCCGGATCGGCTCGCGCTCGTCGTCCTCGGCCAGCACGCGGAGCGCCTCGCCCGAGCTCCTCCGCCCCGCGGCCGGCGGCGGGACGGGACCGGCCGGCGGTCGGGCCGGGGCCGCGGGGCGCTCCGCGGCGGTGGGCGTCCGGCGCGCGCTCGCTCGCATCGCCCGCGGGAGGTGCTCGAGCTCGACGCGGCCCGCGCCGAGCGCGGCCAGGCGCTGGACCACGTGCACGAGCTCCCGCACGTTGCCGGGCCACGAATAGGCATCGAGCGCCGCCAGCGCGCCCGGCGCGATCTCGATGGGGGCGCCCGTCCGACCCAGATACCCGTTGAGCAGCAGCGGTACATCGCCCTCCCGGTCGCGGAGCGGCGGGACGTGGATCTCGATCGCGTTCACGCGGAAGAGCAGGTCCTGCCGGAACGCCCGCTCGGCGACCGCCTGCGCCAGATCCCGGTTCGTGGCCGCGACGATCCGCACGTCGAACGGCCGTTCGTCGTCGCTGCCCACCGGGCGATAGCGCCGTGACTCCAGCGCCCGCAGCAGCACCGCCTGCCGCGCGAGCGGCAGCTCCCCCAGCTCGTCGAGGAAGAGCGTGCCGCCCTCGGCCCGGGCGAGCAGGCCTGGACGCGCGCGCTCGGCCCCCGTGAACGAGGCCCGCGCGTGGCCGAAGAGCTCCGCCTCGAAGAGCGCGTCGGGTACGGCGCCGCAGTTGACGGCGACGAGCTCGCGCGAACGGCGCGGGCCGAGATCGTGGAGCGCGCGGGCGAAGAGCTCCTTGCCCGTGCCGGTCTCGCCCGTGAGGAGCACGGGCAGGTCGCTGTCGATGGCCGCGTCGAGGCGCGCGAGCGCCCGGCGCAGCGCGGCGCTCTGGCCCAGGATGTCGGGGAAGCTCCTCCGCAGCGGGGCCGCGGGCACGACGGTCGTCTCGGCGCGCCGGAGATCGGGCGCGGGCTCGGCGAGCGAGGCGAGGCCGGCAGGCGCCAGGCCTTCGCGGCGGGGTTCGTCCGGCGCTCCGGGGCGGGCGATGCGGCGGGGCTCGTCCGGCGCTCCGGGGCGGGCGAAGATCCGCAGGAAGAGCCCCGCGAGCGACGCCCAGCGAGCGGCCTGCGCCTCCGTGACGGCGTCGAAGCACGCCGGGCGGAACCGATGCTCGATCACGACGAGCGCGCGCAGAGCGCCGGGGAGCGCCGGACCTGGCGCGGCCGCGCCCGCCGCCAGGGCGCGCGCGCCCATCGAGGCGTGGTCCGCGCCGCCACGCAGCAGGAGCCGCGAGCCGCGGCCGCCCGGCGTCTCCACGTCGCGCTGGTAGTGGACGGACGCGGCCCGGCTCAGCGCAAGCTGCGCCAGGTCCGCCGTGATGCGCCGGGCCGCCTCGGCGATCTCCATCCCGTCGATGTCGGCGCCCCAGGCCGCGGCCACCCGTCCCTGCTCGTCGACCACGGCGAGCAGCGCGCGCTCCGCCCCCGACTGCTGCACGAGGGCGCGTGCGAGCCCGACTGCGGCCTCCGCGGCGCCCTCCGCGGCCGCGTTCGCGCCGTCGCCCGCGGCCGCCACCGACCCGAGCCATGCCCAGAGCGCGTCGTCCTCCCCGCTCGCCACCGCCGTCATGCCTCGGCCAGCATACGCGCCGCCTACCGCGGCCGGTGCGCCCTGCGCCGCGGCCGGTTCGCCCTGCGCCGGGCGGGCGCCGCCCCGCGCCGTCGCCGCGGCCGGCGCTCGCCGCACGCCCTGCCGCGCCGAGCGCAGCACGTCGAGCGCCTGCGCTTCCACCTCCGCGAGCATCGCCGCGCGGGCCCGCCGCGCGGCCCGGATCGCCCCCCGCGCCGCCCGCCGGGGCTCCGCCGGCAGCTTCGTGAGGGACACCTGCGCCTCCGCCACCAAGGCCCGCGCGTCCACCAGCGGGTCGCTCGCCCGCACGCCCGGCTCCAGCGCCGCGAGCGCCGCGAGCGCCCGCGGACCGTCGCCGTCGAGCAACGCCACGTTCGCCCGCGCGATCACCAGATCGGCCTGGATCGCCGCAGGGAGCGACGCCGCGAGCGCCCACGCCTCCTCGATGCAACGCTCCGCCGCGCGCGCGTCGCCGCGGCGCACCTCGATGTCCGCGCGCGCCGACAGGCACCAGCCGCGCCCCGCCACCTGACCCAGCGACCGCGCGAGCTGCATCGCCTCGTCGAGCGCGCGGAAGGCGTCCTCGTAACGCGACGCCTTCCCGAGCGCGATCCCCAGGTTCATCAGGCACGACCGCATACCGGCTCGGTCCCCGAGGCTCCGCTTGACCGCGAGCGACGCCTCGAACGTCCGCACCGCGTCGTCCACCTGGCCGCGGTAGAGGGCGACGATGCCCGCGTTGTGGTGGAGCCGCGCCACCTCTTCCACATCGTCGGCGCGCTCGCCCGCCGAGGGCAGCTTCGCCAGCGCCCCCGCGAGCCACGCCTCCGCCTCGCCCCAGTCGGCGCGCATCAGCGCCACGAGCCCCAGCGTCGACAGCGCGAACGCCTCGGCCGCCCCTCCGCCGAGCCTCCGCGCCGCCGCGAGCGCCGCGAGCGCCTGCTCCTTCGCCGCCGTCGCGTCCCCATCCCGCGCGCGCTTCTCCGCCCGCCGCCGCAGCGCGAGCACGAGCACCCGCTCGTCCCGCTGCGCCGCCTCGTCGAGCCACGCCACGACCTGCGGGTGCGCCGCGCCCACGCCCGCGTCCCGCGTCAGCCGCTCGAGCCTGCACAGGAGCCCCGGGGTCCTCCGGTCCGCGTCCTCGCCGAGCGCGAGCAGCGCGTCGATCTCCTCCGACCGCAGCCCGGCCTCGCGCGCTTGCGCCGCGGCCCGCTCGTGGAGCTGCGCGCGGCAGGCTTTCGTGCACGGCGACGCCGCCGCCGAGAGGAGCGCCGACGCAGGCGCGCTGGGATCCGCGAGCAGCGCCGCGGCGACCTCCTCGGCGACCTCGGGCGTGGCGAGCGCCGCGGCGAGATCCCTCGCCAGGGCGGGAGCGGACAGCGTGTAGAGCGCGCCGGCCGCCGCCTCCCGCCTCGCGATCAGCGCGCCCGCGAGCAGCTCGCCGAGGGCCCGCTCGCCGGAGGCGGCCGGCTGCCCGCCGCTGCGCACCGCCGCACGGCCGCCGCGCCCGAACCCGGGACGGCAGAGCGCCTCGGGCAGGGCGCCGCCCGCGATCGCGATGGCCGCGAGCGTCGCGCAGGCGTCGGCCGACAGCCCGCGCACACGCTCGATCGCCGTGTCCTCCGTGAGCGGCACGCGCCCGAGCGACGCGAAGAGCCACCCCGGGTTCTTCCCCGACGCCGCAGCGGCCTCTCGCAGGCTCGCCTCGTCGTCCACGCCGAGCGCGCGGCACAGCGCGCCGAAGCTCCTGTCGCTGAGCGGATCGAGCGCCACGCACTCCGCGCCCTCGGGCGCGCTCCGGACCGTCGCGACCACCTCGATCGCCGCGCCGCCGGGCGCCGCCGGCCGGCACCGGTACGCGTCGAGCGCGGCGCGGAGCTCGGCCGGGGCCTGGTCCAGGTCGTCCAGCAAGAGCAGGAGCGGCAGCCCATCGCCGGGCGGCGTCACGAACGGCGGCGCGCGCTCGGCGCCCCGGAAGAACGCGATGAGCCGCGGCAGGAGCGGGTCGGCCTCGCGCGGGAACGCCACGTACCGAGCGCTCCGCCCGCCGAGCAGCGCCCGCGTCACGAGCTCGCGGCCGAGGTGGCTCTTGCCGGCGCCGCTCGGTCCGGTGATGTAGCGCACGCGTCCTGAAGGCGCCTTTTGCAGCGCCTCGAGCTCGCGTTCCCGCCCGATGGGCGCGGGCGGCGCCCCGACGGCGATACCCGCCACCGCGGCCGCGACGCCGAGCTGCCGGAGCACCTCGCGGGCCTCGGGGGGGCGGTCTCGCGGGTGCAGGGCGAGGAGCGCCTCGATCACCTCGGCCACGCTCGGCTGGACCCACGGGGCGGCGTCGCGCAGCGGGCGCCGCGCGCGCCAGGGCCCGGGCGGGTGGCTCGCGGCCGAGCACCACGCGAGCGCCCCCAGGCTGTAGAGATCGGACGCGGGCGAAGGCGTGCCCCCGGCGAGCAGCTCGGGCGCCGCGAAGGC
>JAICEP010000507.1 GCA_025924095.1 Sorangium sp. | reverse complement strand
ACCGCCAGGCGCGCCAAAGCACCGTTCTCCCGCGGTGCTCGCGGGCTCCGCCGATCCCGTGGAGTCCTTGTGGGCACGCGCGTACACCCGGTCTTGCGGTGGGAGCGCGCTCGGTTACCAGCGGTTATCAGCGTCGCCGGCCTCCGAGCGCGTAGGCGATGCCGCTCTCCAGGGTCCCTTTGGTCACGATTCCGCTCAGATCGGCGCCCATCATCGTGAGCGTCTGCGCGATCTGCGGCTTGATCCCGGTGAGCACGACCCGGGTGCCGAGCAGCCCCGCGGCCCGGGCCGCGTCGACGAGGGACCGCGCCACCCGCGCGTCGACGCCCTTCACCCCCGTGATGTCGAGGATCGCGATCTTGGCCTTCCGGGCGGCGATCCCTTCGAGCAACGTCGTCAGGATCTGCTCGGCGCGCGCGGGGTCGACGCTCCCGACGATCGGCATCGCGACGACGCCGCGCGCCAGCGGCAAGAGCGGCGTGATGAGCTCCTGGATCGTCGCCTGCTGCATCTCGATGAGCTGCCGCTGCATCTCCGCGCGCTCGGCCTCGGCCTGCTTGGTCCGGCTGATGTCCACCGAGACAGTCCCGACCGCGTAGAGCTTCCCCTCGGCGTCGCGGATGGGGAACTTGGTCGACAGGTACGTGCGCGGACCACTGGGGAAGACGAGCACGTGCTCGGACGCGCCGGGCCGCCCGGCGGCTGCGGTCTCTTCATTGGCCTTTCGTATCGAGGCGGCCGCCGGCGCCGGGAGGAGGTCGTAGACGACCCTTCCGAGCAATTCCTCGCGGCTCATCCTGTAAAAGGACTCGATTTCTCGGTTCACGAGCAGGAGCCGGCCCTCGACGTCCACCGCGACCATCATGGACGGCGTGTATTCGAGGAATGCATGGAGCAGGCTCTCGCTCCTCTCGAGCATCTGCTCCGTATGCTTGCGCGCCGTGATGTCGTGCGCCGATCCCAGCATCCGGCGCCCCGGTCCCTCCGGTTCGCGGCCGAGCGCGACGCCTCGCTCGAGGAACCAGCGCCAGCCGCCGTCGCGGCCGCGCGCGCGGTACTCCACCGTCGCCTGCTCCCCGCTCTCCGCGGCGGCCACGCGAGCCCGGTACTCCTCGATGCGACCGATATCGTCCGGATGGAACATCAAGGACAGGCCGTCGCCGCGGAGCGGGCCCGCCGCCGCGCCGCCGCCCCCTCCGGCGAGCTCGCCGAACTCCCGGTTCCAGTAGATGTACCGCCGCTCATCGAGATCGAGGACGTAAACGAGGCTGGGCAGCGCGTCGAGCAAGCGCTCCGGGAGGCTGCGGCCGGCCTCCTCCAGCTCGGCATTGCGGGAGCGCAGGCGCTGCACTTCCTTTCGCAACGCGTACAGCTCCGCCTCGTGCGCCGCGGTCTTCTGCTGCTCGTTCATCGCCTCCCAAGGAATTTTATCCCAACCTCGAGCTGTGGTGGATCACAATTTTCCTTACCATGCAGAGTTTCGCGAGCAGCCCTGGCCCGCACGGCGCACAGTCTGGGGAAATTCATTCGCTTCGGAGACGTTGATCCACAGCGGCGTGACCTGCCCCGGGTCGGTAGAGCCTTGTGTCGGATCGAGAAAATCGCACGCGGTGAGATTGCGCCCGTTGGTCCAGCGAAAGCTCTCCATCCATCCGTCGAGCACGCCGCGCGCGTAGGGATGGCCGTAGGCCTGGACGAACACGATCGACCCCGTACTGGCGCAGATCGGGACGAGCACGAGGCGGAGCTCCACCCACGTGCCGATGATCCGCCACGTCCGCTCGACCACGAGCTCGACGTCGCCGCACATGCGGCCGAGCATGCCCGGCGGTATGCGGCCGACGACGTCGAGCCATTCATTGCGGTACACGTCGCCGTCGAGGCGGCCCGGCTCCGGCTCGGGGAGGCGGACGCGCGGCGGGATCGGGGGGTCGGCGTGGGGCTCGGCTCCGGTCCGGCGAGCGTGAAGAGCTGCGACGCGAGCGCAGCCTCGGCGCGCTCGGGAAAGCCGCGCACGAGCGCGACGAGCTTGCCCCGCCGGTGGACGGCGATGTTGGCGCCGATCGTGGAGTCACCGCGCCCGAGCCCGAGCGCGTTCTCCCGCCAGCAGGCCGCGCTCTGGACGAGCGTGGCCTCGAGCGGCCGGGTGGGCTGCCGCCCTGCGACTCATCGCCAAGGTCGGACCTGACCGATGCATCGCTCCAACGATCGCGTGCAGCAGCACACGCCACCCAGCATCCGGGGTACGTGCGATCTCGCCGCCGTCGGCGGTGCGACCTCCAGCGTCTTCTTCCGGAGCGCCCTGATCAGCTCCTGCAGCCCGGTCTGCCCACCCCCGCGGACCCGCGCAGGCGCGGGCTCATGGCCAGGCGGTGATCCCGATAGGCCGCTTCATCCGCGTATCCTCGGCCACGAACACCGCCCCGCTCTGCCCCTCGGCCGGCAGGGGATCCCCCGTCGCGCTGTCGAACCTGAGAAGGGTCCCGGGCGCCGCGTCGTTCATCGCGTCGAACCCCACCGTGAACAGCCGCCGCCCTTCACCGAACGTCAGCCCGCCCATGTGATTGCCCCGCGGCGTGGTCTCAGTGAAGCCAGTGGGCAGCGTGTCGAGGAGCGCGCCGGTCGCGTCGTAGCGCCGGATGTCGTTCGCGAAATCGCTCACGAACAGGTCGCACTCTCCTGCGTCGCAATCGGGGCCGAACACAAGCCCGAGCAGGCTGATGAACCCCGCCGAGTCTGGCGAGGGCTCCGGTTCGTCGATGAACACGGCCCCTTCGCCGGTGCTTATATCGTACCGCAGCACCTGGCTGGGCAGCCCCGGGAAGGTCGGCTGACCGCTCACAGCCACGCTGCCCTGGGTGGTCACGTACAGCATGCCGTCCGGGCCGAACACGAGCCCGTTCGGCCCATTGAGCCCGCCCGGCATCGCGTCGCCCTCGGCGAACACGTCCACGAAATCGCCGGTCGCCGCGTCGTAGCGGAGGAGCTGATCGGTGCGGAAGCTCGACACATACAGCATGCCGTCGGGGCCGAACGCGATGCCGTAGGGCCGCAGCAGTCCGCCCCCTTGGGCGAAGGCGCCCGCCGGCTCGCCGGTGTCGGCGCGGAACCGCAGCACGGCCGAGCTCGCCGCGTCCGCGCCGCTGCTGACGTACAGAAAGCCGTCATCGTGGATCAGCAGGAAGTCGGGCTCTTTCAATCCTCCGCTGCCCGTGGGGATGAAGTCCCGCACGAACGCGCCGCTCTCCTGATCGTAGAGCGACACGCTGTCGCCGCGGGTGTTGCCCACGAGCAGCGCTGGTCCATCCCCGGTCCCACCGCCAGCCCCACGGCCGCCGCTACCGGGATCGCCGGTGGTGCTGCCGCCATCGTCACCGCCGCAGCCGGCGCCTGCGGCGACGGCGAGCCTCAGGGCCGCAGCGAGGCTCCCGCGGCCGGTGTGGACCTGGATCTGCTTCGAGGTTCGCAAGGCCTGCATCCGATCAGTGTGCCCGAACGCCGCCGGTCAGCACCCTTGCCGGCGTCGACCAGGAGGAGCGCCGCCTCGAGCCGCGCACAGATGGCTCCCGGCCGGCTGACGATGGCTCCCGCCCGGCTGACGACAGGTTCCTCCCCGGCTGACGACGCCCTCCGCCGCGATGCCGGCGGCTTCGCGCCCCGCGCCGTCGCGATCCACAGGCGCGTCCGTCCACGCTCGCTGGACCCACGGCCGAGCCAGGCCCTCGACATCCCGCCTCATCGGCGCCTAGCTTGCGCCAAGCCTGGCGAGAGACCCCATGACCGCCCCTCAGAACCCGCTGCTCAACGACCGCGACGTCGAGTTCCTCCTCTACGAGGTGCTCGACGCGCCCCGCCTCTGCGAGCTCCCCTATTTCGCCGATCACGCGCGGGAGACGTTCGACCTCTACCTCCAGAGCTGCCGGCGGTTCGCGCGGGAGGTGCTGTTCCCGACCTACAGGCCGGTGGACGCGTCTCCGCCGCGCTTCGAGGGCGGCGCCGTCACGGTGCACCCCGCCCTCAAGCAGGTCTTCCGGCCGATGGTCGAGCTCGGGATGCTCACCGCGACGCGGCCGGCCGCGGTGGGAGGCCAGCAGCTGCCGCTCGTCGTCGCCACGCTCGCCGGCGCCTACCTGCAGGCGGCCAACCTGAGCGCGTGCGGCTACCTCGGGCTGACGACCGGGGCGGCGCACCTGATCGAGGCGTTCGGCGACGACGCCCTGAGGTCCGCCTTCATGACCCGGATGTACGCCGGCGAGTGGACCGGGTCCATGGCGCTCACCGAGCCCCAGGCCGGCTCGAGCCTGGCCGACGTGCAGACGCGCGCCGAACCGACCCAGGCCGGGCACTACCTCGTCCGCGGGTCGAAGATCTTCATCTCGGGCGGCGATCACGACCTCACCGAGAACATCGTCCACCTCGTGCTGGCGCGCATCGAGGGCGCGCCGCAGGGCATCAAGGGGGTGAGCCTGTTCGCCGTCCCCAAGCGGCGGCCCGAGGGCGGGCAGCTCGTCCCGAACGACGTCGAGGTCGCCGGCGTGATCCACAAGATCGGCTGGCGCGGGCTCCCGAGCCTGGCGATGAGCTTCGGCGAGCGGGGCGACTGCCACGGCTACCTCGTGGGCAGCCCCCACCAGGGCATCGCCTACATGTTCCAGATGATGAACGAGGCCCGGATCATGGTGGGCGTGAACGGCGCGGCCACCGCCTCGGCGGCCTACCACGAGGCGCTCGGCTATGCGCTCGTCCGGCCGCAGGGCCGGCGGCTCGGCGCGAAGGACCCGGCGGCGCCGCAGGTGCCGATCCTCGAGCACGCCGACGTGCGCCGGATGCTGCTCCGGCAGAAGGCCATCGTGGAGGGCAGCCTCGCGCTGCTCGCCACGACGGCGCGGTACGCCGATCTCGCGGCGCACGCCGCCGACGCGGCGGAGCGGGAGCGCGCGCAGCGGCTCCTCGACCTGCTCACCCCCATCGCCAAGACCTTCCCCGCCGAGAAGGGCTTCGAGTCGAACGCCCTCGCCCTCCAGGTCCACGGCGGCTACGGCTATTCGAGCGAGTACCTCCCGGAGGCGTGGCTCCGGGACCAGAAGCTCAACTCGATCCACGAGGGGACGACGGGGATCCAGGGCCTCGACCTCCTCGGCCGCAAGGTCGTGGCCGGGGGCGGCGCGGCGCTCCTGGCGCTCGGCGGCGAGGTCGAGCAGGCGATCGGCCGCGCGCAGCGGGCCGGGGTCGAGCCCGCGTGGGGCGAGCGCCTCGGCGCGTCGATGTCGCTGCTCGGCGAGCTGACGGCCCACCTCGCGGAGGCCGGGATGCGCGGCGACGTCGAGCGGATGCTGCGGCACAGCGCGGACTACCTGGAGCTCGTCTCGGTCCTCGTGGTCGCCTGGCAGTGGCTCGCGATGGCCGCGGCGGCCCGGGAGGGGCTGGCCCGGGGGGCCTCGCCGGCCGGCTTTTACGAGGGCAAACTGTGCGCGGCGCAGTACTGGTTCTCGACGGAGCTGCCGCGGGTCGAGGCGCTCGCGGCGCTCTGCCGCTCGGGCGACGACTCGTACGCCAGGATGCGACCTGAGTGGTTCTGAGGAGCGCGCGGCGCGGAACGCCTCGGCCCCGAGGCCATCGCGCGGCTCCGCGCCGAGCACCCGTCGGTCACCCTCCGCTACGCCTGGCCCTTCGCCCTCCCGGCGGTGGCGCGCCTGCTCGCCGCTCAGCTCGCGCGGGACCTCGGCTAGACCGGCGACCGCGCTGCGCTGCGCTGCGCTGCGTCTGTGGGATGGCTCCCGGTATGTCCGCAGAGCAACATCTTGACAGCTTCGCTTGTCCCTGTTCGGCGCTTACGCTACTTGATGGATGCCACCTTCAGGGGTGGCCGGACATCGGCAGGGCAAGCGGGCAGGCTCGACGCGTCGCACCTTGCTTGACACGAGACCCAGGACTCCTCCACCAGGAGAGCGAGATGTACGTCCCGACGACGGCGATCCGGCCTCAGCTCGATATT
>JAICEP010000506.1 GCA_025924095.1 Sorangium sp. | reverse complement strand
GAGCAGAGCGACGACAACCGGATCTTCCGGTTCCACCTGCGGCCCGAGGCGCGCTGGTCGGACGGCAAGCCGGTGACGGCGCACGACTTCGAGTACGCGTGGAAGCGCGTGCTGCGCCCCTCCACCGCCTCGCTCGCCGCCGCGAACCTGCACATTCTCAAGAACGGCGAGCTCTTCAACCTGGGCAAGCTCAAGGCGCTGCGCGAGGCCACCCTGCTGCGCACCGCGCCGCGGCCCGACGCGCCGCCGGCGATCGAGCTCCCCAAGGGGGCGTTCGTCGTCGTGCTCGGCCAGTCGCCCGCCCGGGTGGCGTCGGGGGTGCCGCCCCTCGCGGCGCCGCCTCCCGGGGTGGCCTCGGTGACGTACGCCGAGCCCGACGAGAAGACCGGCGCCGGCGAGCGGCTCTCGTTCGACGCGGCCGGCGCGGCCCCGGTGCCCGCGCCGCTCGACGCGGTCCCCGGCGGCGGGTGGCGGGACGCCGAGGTCGCCCTCCTCGCGGCCGGCCCGCCGGTCGCCTGCAACGGCGCGGCCGACCGCTGGTTCGAGATCCAGGGGCCGCAGGGCCGCGGCTATCTCCCGGGCTGCC
The DNA here is from genome assembly GCA_025924095.1 of Sorangium sp. Classification (GTDB taxonomy): domain Bacteria; phylum Myxococcota_A; class Polyangia; order Polyangiales; family Polyangiaceae; genus Sorangium. Next base: position 5,409 of record JAICEP010000506.1, on the reverse strand, counting down.
TGCTCGCGCCGGCCGCGTCCGCCGAGTACGCCCTTGTCGCGCCCCACGCGGCGCTCCCCACGTACGACCCCGCCGCGCCGCGGGTGGCGCCGCTTCCCGTCGAGGCGGCCGGGTTCGTCGCCGCATCGGCGCTCGTCGAGGACGACGCCGCCGTGGGCGTGCGGGCCCGGGACGACCTCACGCTCGACGTCGAGCTCGAGCAGCCCACGCCCTACTTCACCGATCTCACGAGCTTCGTCACGCTGTTCCCGGTGCGCCGCGACGTCATCGAGCCGTTCGAGGCGCGCGGCGAGCCGGAGCTCTGGTTCCGCGCCGAGAACATCGTGGTCAACGGGCCCTACCAGCTCGATGAGTGGAAGTTCCGGTACGAGATCACGATGAAGCGGAACCCGGCGTACTGGGCCCATGACGCGCTCAGGATCCACCGGATCGTCTGGATGGAGATCGCCCAGTACAACGCCACCCTGCAGCTCTACAAGGCCGGGGACCTCGATTATCTGGGCGACAACTCCGAGCTCCCGTACGACCACCTCGGCTGGCTGTCCGGGAAGAAGGACCTCCGGCGGATCGACTACCTCTCGACCGTGTACTACGAGCTCAACACGAGGAAGCCGCCGCTCGACGACCCGCGCGTGCGGTGGGCGCTGAACCTCGCGATCGACAAGCGCGAGCTGGTCGAGAAGGTCACGCGGATGGGGAAGCCCGCGACCCACTACGTGCCCGATATCACCGGATCCGGCTACGCCGAGCAGGTGGCGGAGGACAGGGCGCGCGGCGCAGATCCGTTCTCGAGCCCCGAGGTCAGCCACGACCCCGCGCGCGCCCGTGCGTTGCTCGCCGAGGCCGGATACGAGGTCGTCCGCGAGGGGGACACGCTCCGCGCGAAGGGGTTTCCGCCGCTCGAGGTGCTCTACAACACGGGCGAGGGGCACGGGCAGGTCGCCGTGGCCATCCAGGACATGTGGAAGCGCCACCTCGGGGTCTCCGTGACGCTGCGGAACGAGGAGTGGCGGGTGATGCTCAAGAACCTCCGCGACGGCAACTTCCAGGTGATCCGGCTGGCCTGGTACGCCGACTACAACCATCCGCAGACGTGGCTCGGGACGTTCCTGTCGTCCAGCCCCCAGAACCGGAGCGGCTGGGCAGATGCGGAGTTCGACGAGACGATCCGCAAGGCCGCCGCGATGGCCGATCCGAGGGAGAGCATCCGGCTCTTCCGGACGGCCGAGCGGCGGGCGCTCGACGGGATGTTCAGGATCCCGCTCTACTTCGAGGAGAAGTCGACCCTGGTGAAGCCGTGGGTGAGGGGGTACATCCCCAACGCGCGGAACACGCAGCTCGTCAAATGGCTCTGGATCGACCCCGACTGGCAGCACAGGCCGGCAGGCGAGCCCCCGCCGGCGCTGGAGATGCCGCCGCCGGGGCGGCTCGGAGGGGGGCAGTGAGCAAGCCTCCGAGACGGTGATCTGCAGGGACGTGGGGCCGTGAAGAACGCCCCGGTCGATTCGTGGTCCGGAGGGCCACGCCCGGCTAGACTCGCGCCATGCACCTCACCGACGCCTCGATCGGCGCGACTCACGTGCTCCTCTCGGGCGCCCGCGCCGCGATCGAGATCCGCTGTCCAGGTCCCGGCGTGCTGCGCGTGCGTCACGCCCCTTCGTCCGCCGTGACGGGCTTCACGCACCCCGATCTCCCCCCCAAGCGCTCCTTCGCCGTGGTCGCCGAGGGCGCGCTGCCGCTCTCCGCGCGCCGGGAGGGGGATACGCTCCACGTGACCGCCGAGGGCGCCTCTCTCGAGGTCTCGCTCGCCTCGGGCACATGGACCTTCGGCGACGGACAGGGCCGCGCCCTCGCGCGCAGCGAGGGGGTCTCCGGGGAGGTCCGGCCGGCCTTCCCGGTGGACGAGCTCCGCTCCCGGCTCTCGCTCGCGGCGCCGCCGGGCGAGGCCTACCTCGGCTTCGGCGAGAAGGTCGGCCCGCTCGACAAGCGCGGCCTGCGCTTCACCTTCTGGAACACCGACGCTTTCCCGCCGCACGTCGAATCCGACCCGCTCTATGCCTCGATTCCCTTCTTCGTGGCCCTCCGCGGCGGCGTCGCCTGGGGCCTCTTCCTCGACGAGCCGTGGCGCTCGGAGGTCGATATCGCCCTGAGCGACCCGGATCGCATCGAATGGGAGTCGCGCGGGCCCGAGCTCGACGTCTACCTCATGGCCGGCCCGCACCCGGCCGACGTCCTCCGGCGCTACGCCGCGCTCACCGGGCGCCCGGCGATGCCGCCCCTCTGGAGCCTCGGCGCGCACCAGTCGCGCTGGGGTTACGAGACCGAGGACGACGTGCGCGGCGTCGTCCGCGGCTATCGCTCGCGCGGCCTCCCCCTCGACGCGGTCCACCTCGATATCGATTACATGGATGCTTACCGGGTGTGGACCTGGGACCGCTCGCGCTTCCCGGACCCGGCGCGCCTCGCGCGAGACCTCGCGGCCGAGGGGGTCAAGCTCGTGACGATCGTCGACCCGGGGATCAAGGCGGACGTGGGCTATGCCGTCTACGAGGAGGCGCGCGCGCGAGACTTCCTCGTCCGGCTGTCGCGCGGCGACACCCTCGTGGGAGAGGTCTGGCCCGATCCCGCCGTCTTCCCGGATCTGACGCGCGAGGACGTGCAGCGCTGGTGGGGCGATCTCCAGAAGTCCTTCGTCGACGCCGGCATCGCCGGCATCTGGAACGACATGAACGAGCCGGCGTGCTTCTCCGTCCGGCCCGACCGCGGCCTGCCCGCGCCGGACGGCGGGCGCACCTCGGGGCTCGGCACGATCGAGGGCAGCACGCTCCCCTACGACGCGCGCCACGGCGCCCGGCGGCACCTCGAGGTCCACAACGTCTACGGGCTCGGCATGTCGCGGGCCGCCTACGAGGGGCTCGCCCGCCACGCGCCCGACCGGCGCCCCTTCGTGCTCACGCGCGCCGCCTTCGCCGGCATCCAGCGCTACGCCGCTGTGTGGACCGGCGATTTTGCCAGCAACTTCACGCACCTGGAGGCGTCGATCCCGATGCTCGTCGGCCTCGGCCTCTCGGGCGTGCCGTTCGTCGGCGCGGACATCCCTGGCTTTGCCGGCCGCGCGAACGGCGAGCTGCTCGTGCGCTGGATGCAGGCGGGGCTGTTCTATCCGCTCATGCGCAACCACGCGGCGAGGGGCAGGCCGGCGCAGGAGCCGTGGCGCTTCGGCGAGCCGTACCTCGGCCTCGCGCGCGCGGTGCTCGAGCGGCGCTACCGGCTCCTGCCGACCCTGTACACGCTGATGCGCGAGGCGGCGGAGACGGGCCTGCCGGTCATGCGGCCGCTGTCCTTCCTGGCGCCGGAGGATCCCGAGGCGCTCCATGCCTACGATCAGTTCCTCTTCGGCGACGACCTGCTCGTCGCGCCGGTGGTGCGGCCGGGGCAATCGAAGCGGCTCTCGTACCTGCCCGCCGGCGCATGGATGGACTTCGCCAACCTGGAGCGCGCGGGGAAGGTCGAGGAGGGCGGGCGCCACGTCATCGCCGATGCGCCGCTCGGGGTCGTCCCCGTGTGGCTGCGCGCCGGGGGCGCTGTGGCGCTCACCGCGCCGCGGATGCACACGACGAGCGCGCGCTGGGAGGAGATCACGTGGCACGTGCACGCCGCGGAGCGGGTGAGCGGCCGCCTCTACGAGGACGAGGGCGACGGGCACGGCGCGTCGCGCACGACGCGGCTCTCGGGCGGATTCGACGGGGCGACGTTCACGCTGGAGCGCCGCGTCGAGGGCGAGCTGCCACCCGCGCGCGAGGTGGAGACGATCCGGATCTACGGCGTGCCCCCGCCGCGCGCCGTGGCCGGGGCCATGTCGCACCGCGTCCTGGAAGGGGTCGTCGAGATCGAGGTCGCGGCCGACTGGCAGCGGATCGAGCTGCGGGCGTCCTGACCCGGAAGGCGCAGAGGCGCAACGCGGCGCAACAGCAAGGCGGGAGCTCAGCACAAGCGAGCTCCCCGAGCTGGCTTGTCTTCAGCGGCGGACCGACCCACCTCGCCCTGAACCGCCTGCGCGAGAGCGACGCACCGCATTACGCTTCTGTCCCGTCGAACAGGGCACGTTCCGCGGGCTGCAGCTGGACTGAATTAAACGATCATCACGAGATCCGGCGGACAGTGCCACGCGATCTCGCGTACGGCGTCCATGGGACGCGGTTGACAACTTCCACCAAATGTGGTTGTCCTACCTTCTCACTGGAGTACTCTATGTCCCCTCGATCCTTCTTTCTTGTCACCTTCGCAGTCGCTGCCCTGGCGTGCTCTTCGGGGCCCGGCGAGAACGGCAATTTGACCTCCGGCTCCGGCGGCAGCAGCGGGACGACCACCGGCGGCACCGGCGGGACGCCTTCGGGGGGCGATAGCAGCTCGAGCGGCGACGAATTCGGGAGCATGGCGGGGGGCAACCTGACGGTCGGCGCCGGCGGCGCCGGGGGGAGCGAGTGCAAGAGCACGCTCGAGGTCCTTTACCGCGACTTCAACGACACGCACCCCGACTTCGAGATGGACTTCAGGGGTGACGTGGTTCGCCGTGAGCTCGTCGAGCCGGCGCTCGACAGCGACGGGAAGCCGGTGTTCCTCGACTCGATCGGCTGCCAGGCGGACCTGCAGACCCCGCTCGCCTGCGGGGGTGGGACCCCCAATCAGGTCGTCATCAACAGCAAGGCGTCGTTCGACCAGTGGTACCGGGACGTGCCGGGCGTGAACATGACCTTCCCGAAGCAGCTCGAGCTCGAGGAGTCACCGCCCGGCTCGGGTCAGTACGTCTTCGACAGCATGGATTTCTTCCCGCTGGCGCCGGAGGAGGGGTTCGGGATCACCCCTCAGAACCACAAGAACCAGAACTTCCTCTTCACCACCGAGATCCACCTGAAGTTCGGCTACGTCGCCGGCCAGGAGTTCAGCTTCCGGGGCGACGACGACATGTGGATCTTCATCAACGGCAAGCTCGCCCTCGATCTCGGCAGCATGCACGGGCCCGAGTCGGGTGTCATCGACTTCGATGCGCAGGCCGCCTCCCTGGGCATCACGCCGGGCAACAGCTACACGATGGATATCTTCCACGCCGAGCGCCACACCGACGGGTCGAACTTCCACATCGAGACGAACATCTCCTGCTTCGTGCCCGTCGACGTGCCGAGGTGAGGCGCGCCGGCGCCTCGGGCACTGGCTGACGACTACCGTCTCGAGCGGCCCGGGCCCCTCCGGTCGCCGGGCGAAGGACGCCCGCGCTGACCTGCGCGCGTTCTCGCTGCACGTTGACATGCTCCCAGGTGAACCGGTAAAGTTCGCCCCCTGATGTGCCGCGTCCGGCGCGACCGGTCGGTCCCGGTGTCGCGTTTTCCGCCGCACGGGGCGGCGGTGCGG
>JAICEP010000505.1 GCA_025924095.1 Sorangium sp. | reverse complement strand
TCGCGTGGCCGAGCTCGTGGGCGACGAGAGATATCAAGAACAGGCCATATGCTGGCCAGAAGTGCTCGGCGCTGGCGCGGAGCCCTACGTCGTGGACGAGCGCGGCCGCGGCGCAGAGGGTCGCCGCGAAGCAGAGGGCCGCGAGCGGGTGGAAGGCGGCCGCGGTGCGGGTGGCCACGCGGGCGACCACGGATCCAGGCACGAGAGGGCGCCGGAGCCAGAACCCGCCGGAGGGCAGGTCGCCCCGTGTCTCGATCGCCTCGATGCTCGCGACGACCCGCCGGTAGGACGCCTCCACGTCGGCCGCGGAGACCGGCGCGCCGCCCTGTCTCCGGGCGCGCTCTGCCACCCGTTCGAAAGGGACGCCCTGCTCGACGAGGCGGAGGAGGTGGTGGGCGCTCGAGCTGAGGCGGATGTGGGCGCCGTTGCGGCCGACGATCAGGCGGACGGGCCGCCCTCCGCACACATCCAAATCGAGGCTGTCATGACTCGGGCGCAGCATGGCTCCTTCTCCACGTCGAGCGGTCCGCGGTAGTGGTCGCATCTGTCCGGAGAGAGTTCACATGAAGGCGGTAAGGTGGGAAGATCACTGAGCTTTTCTTGTCGCCTCCCCGCCTTCATGTTCAAATAGGACCACTGCCCGCTCCGCGGGCGAGCGCTCCGGAGCCGCGTGGCATCCGGCGCGCCCGCCCGCGGGGTTCACCCAGATCAGCCGACCTGGACGCCGCAGGGTTTCGTTACCTCCGGCGCGGCCAGCAGAGAGGCCATTTCCAGGCGGCGCTCGAGCTCCTCCACGGTGAGATCGTCCAGGTTGAGGCTCTCGATCTCGGTCTCGGTCACGCTGTTGCTCTTCTCGTTCATGATGCTTCTCCTCTATTGTTGCTATGGTCCTGTGCCGCGCTGCCGTCCAAGGCAGCGCCGTCCGGGCCCTTGAGCATTCACATGCCGCAGACCCGGGACGTCTTGTTCTCGCGCGTCACGCCGGACACGTGAGCCCGGTAAGCCTCGGCCACGGCGGCGCGGAAGCGCTTGCCGAAGCCGTCGCAGTAGTTTGTATACATGGTGCCGCGCTGATCCTCCGCCATCACCGCGCAGCCGCCGCCACAATGCAGAGCATAAGCGCAGCTGCGGCATACCGGGTTCGATGCCACGTTGCGGCGGCGCCACGACTCCATCATGGCGCGGTTCATCCACACCTCGCCGTCCTCGCGGACGGCCCCGACGCGGAGGTTCGGGTCGCCGGTGCGGTCCCAGCAGGCGTAGATATCGCCGAACGCGTCGAACACGTACATGCCCTCGTGCGCGCCGCAAAAGCTCGCCTTGAAGCTCGGCAGCGGGTCGTTCCTGCGCTCGAAGATGCGCGCCGCTCCCTCGAGGAGGGCGTCGTCGTAGGTGCCTATCGATGCCACCAGCGCGTGTCGCGCAGAGAGCGACTCCATGGCCAGTCGCAGCTTCCAGGAGTCGAACGTGGACGCCGGGTCGGTCTTTTCGTTGTAGGCGGTCACCGGGGCGGCGTAGGAGGAGAATCGAGGGTGCCCTTCCCATCCCCGGCCCACGAATTCCTCGGCGAGCTCCGGGAGCCGCTCGACGTTGTGGCGGTCGACGTTGATCCGCACGCTGACCTTGACGCCCAGCGCGAGCGCCATGCTGACGTTCTCGGCGATCCGCGCGAAGGATCCGGAGCCGTCGGCGTAGATGCGCCGCCTGTCGTGCTCTCCCGGCGGGCCGTCGAGGGTCACCTGGAGCGCCTCGATCTTCGTCGGCCCCAGGAGACCTCGATAGGCGTGCAGCTCGGTGGCGGTGGTGATGGCCATGAACCGCGCTCCTCGCATCTCGGACGCCTTCTGCACGATGTACGCGACGGTCGACCGGCTCGCTTCGAGGAGCGGCTCGCCGCCGAACAGGATGATCGTGCGGTCGAGGTCGGTCCCCGCCTCGACGCCGTGCGCCGCGTCGATATGGCGCATCCCCCTGAAGATGCGGTCGACCATCGCCAGATCCATGACGCGGAGGAGGTGGTGGTTCTTCGGATCCGTACGCATCGCGTCCTGGAAGCAGTACGGGCAGCGCAGGTTGCACTGGTACGTCGGCATCAGGATGTAGCTCGGCGCCGCGCGCAACCGCCCGTAATGGATCCGGGCCGCGAGATCGGTGAAGCGCGCCTCTTCCTCCTCCACCGTCAGCGTCGTCAGGTATCCGCGCTTCTTCAGCGCCTCGATGGCCTGGTCCGAGGGCGGCGGCGCCGGGCTCTCGCGGGCCGGCTCCGGGCTCCAGGCGCCGTAGAGCGGCTTGGACGCCGGCCGCGCCGCCAACGCACGGACGTAGGTCGCGACGCGCCGGGAGACCCTGTCGTGCGCTCCCGTATACCCATGGATGAGGAGCATGTCCTCTGGATTGTCCGGAAGATCGATATAGATGACGTAGCTGCTGGCGCGCAGCGGGCGTCCCTCCGCGCGTAGCGCGCCGCGATCGAACGCCGGGATCTCGTCTGGGCGCGCCGGCGCCGGAAGGACGGAGAGCGGCTCCTCGAGCGCGCGGAGGTCGGCCTTCGGGGCGATCGGGAGCCTCTTCTTCGGCTTCTCTGCGGCGTCTATGTGCTTGTCCGATGGTGTCATGGCGATGTCCTCAGGTGTGGAGACGGGGTCGCGGCCCGACGACGCGTACACTCCGATTTCCGGGTGCCTCGCTTCGTGAGCGCCGACGTCCGAACCGCCCTGTCGCTGGGATGATTGCAGCGGTCGTGCCATGGGCGCGCGGGCCGCGCGCCGGCGGCTCCGCGCGGGTTTCGCGGATCCGAACGCGCGGTCACTCGCCGCATTGAGCTGAGGATTGCGCGATCGAGCAACGCGACGCGGGTAGAAATCGGGGAGGCTGGATCGGCCCTGCGCGTGGGCGTCGCGCGTCCCGGAGTTCGTCGGCACCGGCGAGGTTGCAGGCAGAGAGACCGAGCGGATCTGGATCTCCCCCGGCTACCCGTGCCCCTCGCGGGCGGCGAGGTGAAGCGGGAGCGACTTCCGGCTCCACGACACGGGCTACACCGAGCGGTACACGGGCCTCCTCGACCAGGCGGCCGCCCGGTACGAGGCGACCGATCTCACGAAGCACGCGGGGAGCCTGCGCGGCAAGCCGCTCCTGATGCGCGGGCTCATGGATGAAACGTGCACTTCGCGCACACGGCCCACAGGATCGAGGCGCTCATGGCCGCGGGCGGCGGTTCGACAGGGTCGTGTTCCCGGGCGAGCGGCACCGCTGCCGGTCGCAGGTGGCGAGCCCTTTCGCGAACCGCACCCTCGTGGAGTACCTGACCGAGCACCTCTCCGCGGCGCGCGCCCGGCCGGTGGGCCCGCCGCGGCGCGACGGCCTGCGAATCGCATCTGCCCCGGCCGGAGGCATCCATGCAGAAGCTTGCACAGGTGAACAAGGACAAGGCCATCGACCTGCTCAACGAGCGGCTGACGTTCGAGCGCGCGAGCGTGAAGCTCTACGACTCCATCATGGAGAAGGTCGGCCGCACGGCGGAACCCGGCCTGCTGAACCTGCTCGGCCAGCTCAAGACCCACCGGGATCAGGAGAAGGAGCACGAGGAGTGGCTCGAGGCGCAGATCCGCGCGCTCGGCGGGGACGCGCACGCCGAGACAGAGATGTCGCGGTTGATAGCGATCGAGTCGCAAGGCATCGAGCAGGTGGTGCTCGACGGGGATCAGAACCCGACCCACCTCTTCCACGCGCTGCTCACCGCGGAGCTCGTCGACAACGCCGGCTGGGAGCTCCTGCTGGAGCTCGCCGACGAGGCGGACGACGGCGAGGCGAGGGACGCGCTCCGGCGCCGCCTGCACGAGGAGGAGGACCACCTCATCCTCACGCGCGAGGTCGTCGAGCGGCTCACGCGCAAGGAGCTGCTCGGGCCGCCGGACGAGGCCATCGCGGCGGCGCATCCGACGTGACCGACCCGGCGCCGGGCGGCGCGCGCCCTCGGGATCAGCCCCGGCGCGGGGCGGCGCGGGGCGAGGCGCCGCGCTTCGGTTTCTCCGCGGCGGGGGCGGCCTTGTCGCCGCCGTCGCGCGCCTTGACCCTCCTGGCCGTCTTGGCGGCGGCCGGCTTTGCGGCGCCGGCCCTGACCGGCTTTGCGGCGTCCGGCCTGGCGGAGGCGGCCCTGGCCGGCTTCGCAGCGCCGGCCCTGGCCGGCTTGGCGGCATCCGGCTTTGCGGCGCCGGCCCTGGCCGGCTTGGCCGCAGGCGCGGCGGCCGGCTTCCGGGTGGCCCAGATCTTCTGGATGTAAGCGGTCGCGTCCGGCGTCTTGCAGCTCGTCTCGCCGTGATCGACGTCGACCTTGCCGATGCGCCTCGCCGCCGTGAGCGCCTTTCCCCGCAGCGGCTCGTTCCGCGAGCCGATGCTGATGAGCGCGCTGTTCATCGCTTCCCGGGCGCGATTTCCGGCCTCGTGGATCGACGCCTCGAGCACCGAGAGCCGCTCCTCGAACAGGCTGTCGGGCAGCGACGGGTCCCCGGTCGCGAGCACGCCGAGGAGCGTCCAGCCCGCCCGGCCGACCCACTCGTCGTCCGATGCGGTCCAGCGCTCCATCGCCGCGCGGGCGAACGGGGTCTTCGCGGCGATGTGCTTCACGAAGAGATCGACGAGGAGCGGCGAGCGCAGGCCGTCGAGCCACGCCTCGAGCTGGTCCCGGGTGAAGCGCCCCGGATCGGCGATCGCCGCCGCCAGCGTCCGCGCGTCGGAGTTGCCCGTCGCCCAGAGCGCCTCGGCGAGCTCGTGATCGCGCTTGATCCGCTTCTCCAGCGTGTTCATGTGAGCGAAGCTCACGCCGAAGAGCGGCTCGGTCGCGCCGTGGCGCCGGTAGACTTTCCGGTTCTGCTCGGTGCCGAGCCGCTCGAGCTCGCGCATCACCTCGGTGAAATTCATGGCTCTCACCTAACCTTTCTGCCCATTACGCGCTCGCACCAACTTTTTTCGCGCAAACCGCTTCGGGGGGCGAGCTTGTCGACGCGGCACGGGGCGCGCCCGCGGCGTTGACCCTGTGCGTCGCGCCGGTGGGCCTGGACGCCGCGGGCGGCCGTCGCGACCGTCGCCGCGCCGTGCTACCGGTGCGCTCCGCGACGGGTTCGACCGCGATGGCGAGCAGCGGTACTCTCCCGGAAGGAGCGACGCATGGCCTTTGAGCGCGATACATCGCTCGTCCCGATCCGGCCGCCGGGCGAGGACGAGCTGCCGTACGACGACGGAGAGCCGATGGAGTCTCAACGGCACCGCAAGCAGATGGACCTCCTCATCGAGGCGCTGGAGCTATCCTGGAAGGATCGCGACGACGTCTTCGTCAGCGGCAACATGGCCATCTACTTCAGCGAGCTCCAGGCGAAGAAGAACGACTTCCGCGGGCCGGACGTCTTCGTTGTGCTCGACACCGTGAGGCGCGAGCGCAAGTCCTGGGTCGTCTGGCAGGAGGACGGAAGGACGCCCGACGTCGTGATCGAGCTGCTCTCCGAGACCACCGAGAAGGTCGATCGCACCGACAAGATGCGGATCTACGCCAAGCTCCTGCACGTGCCCGAGTACTACCTCTTCGATCCGTTCACAGGCGTCCTCGAGGCGTATGCGCTCGAGCTCGCCACGATGTCCTACGCGCCCGTCGCGCCCGGCGCGAACGGCGACGTGGTGAGCCGGCGGCTGCACCTCGGGCTCGGCGTCCGCCGCGGCACCTACCATAACCTCGAGGTCGACTGGCTGCGCTGGCTCGACGCCGAGGGGCGTGTGTTGCCCACGGGCGAGGAGCAGGCGCGCGCCGCCGAGGAGCAGGCGCGCGCGGCGCACGACGAGGCGAAGCTGCTCGCAGCCCGGCTGGCCGAGTACGAGCAGCGGTTCGGCAAGCTGCCCGGCGGCGAATCGCGCTAGCCCCGTCGAGCCCGCCCGCCCCGGGCCGCGCTCACCCCTTCAGCCGCTGCGAGGCGCGCCTCGGGCGCGGGCCCACGGAGAGCGGGCCCACGGAGCCCCCGTCCC